>JAUWZR010000131.1 GCA_030615235.1 Promethearchaeota archaeon | reverse complement strand
GCTGGATCATGTTGTAATAAATTCGCTGTTTTATTTACTCTCGTTTTGTAGTAAAATTTAGTACCTTCATCCAGTCCACGTAACATCAAAATAAGTAGAATAATCAGCTCAGGAACAATAAGTATAGCACTTAAAGGAACTATGAAAATAATGGGGAAACTACAAATTATGATCCCAATATAGAAGTAATAATAATACGATTTTATAGTCAAAAACGAGTAAAACGCTAAAGTAATCAAGCTCACGACGGTTAATGAACTAATGATGATGATAATGTAGTTAATAAAAGTGTTGTATAAGAAATATACGAATAGAAAAGCATGAATCCCTAATATTGTTAAATAAATAGTGTTCTTCAAAATGGAAATTTTTCCCTTAAACATATATTAATTCACCTTCAGTCTTTGGATTTTTAAAAAATTGAAAAAGCTATAATAATACACTCTAATCTACCGAAATATATTATATAAAAGTTATGAATAATATAAACTTCAAAGTATCTCTTTTAATTTTTGGTAGAATCTAAAGGAGGTAATGGAGGAACTTGCGAGTCTTTCCAGTTATCTATTGTAAGATAATTCCACCAATGTGTGGGAATCTCCGAATACACTCCATATTTATCCAATCCTTTTTTAAATGCTTTGATATTAGCTCGCTTAACTCTTAAAACTTTAGCATCAGGAGTTAGATAGGCTCCGTATCCACCGTTTTTTGTACCTAAATTTCTAACCATATGCCATACTTCCCTTTCTACTTCTTCTGGAGTTCCTAAAGGGTATATTGATTGAATATTAACGCAACCCCAAAACATTATCTTACCACGATACGGTCTTAAATCCACATAACCGCTCATTCTAGGGCTATCAAATTCTATTGCATCCAGACCCCATTCAATTAAAACAGGAAGTAAGCGATCTATTTTACCACAACAGTGAAGATGGACATCTAACCCATGATTATGTGCTTCATCGATAATATATTTATAGGAAGATTCATAATGCTTTTTAAATGTTTTTGGACTAAAGAAGGGACCTTTTTGTTCTCCTAAATCATCAACTAGCCAGATACCGTGAATATTAATCCCGTTTTTTAAAGCGTTTTTCATCAAATTTACATGGTATTCTGCCACAAATTCTAAGGCCCTCTCTAATTCTTGAGGATGCTTCCTGTGATCGACTAAATAATTATTAAAACCTCTCATTGCAGAAACCACATGAGATGGTCCTTGGGTTGGAAATAATAGTAATTTATAAAGGTCATTTCCAGCGTTTTTTTGCATGCTATATGCTGCTAAAAACCTTGTTTCATCATTTGCATTGGGATTGTATTTCTTGATGTAGTTGTCATATTCATCCCAATTTACCAGGGAAGCCCTACCTGGATGACCCATATCTGTGTCATTACCTTTCATATTCCAAATGCATCCCCATTCGTCAATTTCTTCGTGGGGAATGCTTCTCCATTTGATTCCTTCGTATAATGGGTTATCCTGAGCCCAGGGGGGTCTTTCCCATCTGTTGCTTCCTCCTAAATGCGGAAATAAGCCCTCTTCTCCTTCATTCCAGCCGGGTTTCCACTTTTTAGAAGGAGTTATAAAAATTGGAAAAACATCTCCCGCTGCTCGATTAAAAACTGGAACTCTATCGGGATTTTTAAAATGTAGTGCAGCTTTTACACGTTCTTTCGAGTTCATAATTTAATCTATCTCATTAAATTAGAATAAAAGCAATTATTCACATTTAATTTAGAATATTTGATAATTAAAATAAGTCAGTATTGATATTGAAATATGGGAGGAAAAGCGTTCTAATTAAGTATTATTAGATGTTTTTCATAAAGCAGTATCTGTGTTTTCCCCCGGTTCTTCTTTATATTCTTGAGGGACATTTTTGTCGATTTTCGATTTTACACATTCTTCGCAATATGTTAACCAAACATCTTTTCTGGAGTTTTTACCATCCATGTTAGCTCAACAAGTTAAGTACTAAAACTCATGATAAGAACATTATTAATTCATTTTAAAGTTTATTAAATTCCATCTTTTTGTACAATAGAGTAGAACAATTTACATACATAAATCGGAAAAAATAATTTTTATTGCGTTCTTAAATTTTAAATTTAAGAATCCTTATAGATCGTTTAAGGATAAAATAAGGTAGAAAATAGCCGAATTCTTCTTGTACCAAGCCAATAATAAGATTTCTTGTTCATGAATTTGTTTTTTTATATATCTATGTTAAACTTAAAAAGGAAGTTTTCTATATGATGATCGGCACATATTTAAAATAAAAAATAGAAATGATTAAAATATCATGAACAATGATTATTTTAAGTCAAGTAAAAATAATATTTCATCGAGAAGAGAAAACCAGCGTAAAAAATATACCGTAATCATCATAAGTCTTATTGTTATAATTTCCTTAGTAAGTATTCCTGTCGTTATTTATGCATATAATACTATTAAGAATTTGTTGGGTTATGATCCAGAACTACCTTGTGAAGCTTTACCAGATATTGAGACTGTTAGACAAATTGTTGAAGATCACCAGGAGGTAATACAGGAAATTGAAAATATAAATCCTGAAAATGTTTGGGTTGTAATTCATGAAAGATGTAATGGCAAAGGGGAATTACATATTTATTATGATACCATCTATAATAAAGAAAAAATTTTAGAGATTATAGGGGCAGAAACCTTTTTTGGGATACCTTATAGATTATTTAATGTGTAATACTTTTTTTTATTATTAATCTCTCTGGACAGTCGGAGGGGGTCATTAAAAGTAAAAATAAAAAAAAAGAATTAATTGATTTCTGAACCGCATAAAGCACAGAATTTCCCTATACCAGATAATGTGGTTCCACAATTTGGACAAAATTTAATAGAAATTTCGAAATCACTCGCTGTTTTAGGAACATAATCCTGTTTTACTTGATCTAGTTCTTTTGGAGCCTCAATAACGCTTACTGTGTTTAGTTTTGCTAGTTTAAAGAACCCTATAGCTTGAAATATAAAACCTATGATAGCAGGAATTACCAAGAACCAGAACGCGCTCAATAATGTACCTTTCTTTAATTTATCACATCCATCTATTAATTCGCTGGACAAGTCACTTGGGAATAAATTGCTATTATTTTCAAAGAAAACCTTCAAATTTTTCCAAGCTTTAATTTCTGAAACCAAACCGACAATAATAAAGACTAAACCAGCGGACAATAGAGAGATTGATATCGAAAGCATGGTCCAGATAGAAATAGAGAATGGCATGAAAATGAAATAAAATGCAATACCCGCACCTCCAGTAACTAATATACTAATCCCTACTAATCCCGAAATAAAACCTTTAATATATTTCTTACGGAATTGTTCTAAAGAAGCGTTGTTTAACTGAAGGTTTATCTTTTTAATATTACCTAGAGCAATAAAGATGAAAATCGACGCAATAATCCCGGTAACTCCTGTTGCTATGCTTAGAATAAAACAGATTGCTACTATTTGGAAATTTCGACCAAAATCTTGAAATTTTTTTTTTATACCAATATCAGTCATTTTACATTACAAATCTAAGTTTTTAATGCTTGTGATTAGTATTTTCTTGTCAACTAATATTGTTATAGGAGTCCATTTCTTGCGTAGCGGAAATGAACAAAAATTTAATTTAACGAAAATTCAATTCTAGAACGCCTCATATGGCAGTATCATTCCTATTATCGCTTCAGATAAATCGAAATTATGTCGCCATCCTCAATAATGTGATCTAGGTTATCAAATTTTTGACCGGGGTGTTTAGCAGATTTACCCCATACTAAGGAGTAGCGATAATCGTTTATAAATCGTTTGTGAATTTTACGACAGAGTTTCTCTAATGTATCGCCCCGGTGGAGAATTATTGGCTCATCCATATCAGCTTCCTCTCTTGGTGGCTTTAAAAACACTCGTATTAAATTCAGCTCCATGAAGATATTATGCCTGAGAGTATTGATATTTTCTTTATTCTTAGCTGAGATCATAACCCAATGTTCGTGACCAATTGCTTCTGTAATCTTTTCAGGGGAAATTGGAGTTTTCATTAAATCTGATTTATTAATTACTACAAATTCTCTTGTGTAGATACGATTTCCAAATATGAAATCTATTAATTGATCGGGTGTAATATCTGGTTCAGAGAAATAAACCCCTGCGTTCCGGACCTTAAGGTCATTCATTAGAGATTTAACTTCATCAGCATCCATGAGTTGGTGACCTTTGTAAGTAAAATGAATTCCTCCACGTGTGCGCTCTTTAATTACAATCTTTGGCACTCTTGTATTTAACCGGATTCCTGCGTTATTCAACTCCATTCTAATAGTTTTCAAATCAGAAAGATTAATCGTTCCATCAGAACGAAAACATAGTATAACTAACACTAACTCTGCTGAGCGTACTGCTGCTAATACTTCCTTTCCTCGCCCTTTACCGGCAGCAGCACCCAAAATTATTCCAGGCAAATCAATAAGCTGAACTTTCGCTTCTTCGATATTCATCATACCAGGTATTGCTGTAACAGTAGTAAAATCATAAGATGCAACTTTAGAATGAGTGTTACCTTCAGTTAGCAAATTTAATAAAGAAGATTTCCCAACTGAGGGAAATCCAATGAAAGCCACTTGAGCATCCCCTGTTCTTTTAATACCGAAGCCACCACCGCCACCTTTCTTAGAACTAGCGATACGAATTAAATCTTCGCGGAGTCTGGCTAATTGAAATTTTATGAAATTTATACTTTTTTGAGTAGCCTTGTTTACCTTTGTTGAAGCTAATCGTTCTTCCAATTCTTTTATTCGATCTTCGACTTTTTCGGACATCACATACCAGTAAAAATTAAAATGAAGCAAATTCAAAAAATTTTTCGAAAATATTTGCTTAAAGAGTTAAATATTAAAAAAGAGATAAAAGTAAAAATAAAATAATATTAGGTTTAGTCGTTGTGAGCTGAAATTATCAAATCTGCGAATAATTTCATATCGTTAAGTAATACATTTAACTTGTCCAAAGATTCTCTTTCTAATTCTCCGGACTTCATAACAAATACGGAGATAATGTATTTAAAGATGTGGAGCTCGATCCCTTTTCCGTCCTCACTTTGGCCCGTAAAACGGCATGAATCAGACATAAAAATATTCTCTCTTACTGTATTACATGCGTCAATAAAATCTCGTAAGTCCCCCCTTAGCGTCAAACCACTACTAACGCCTTGAACGTTGTGAACTAACACATTACCGGAAACATCAGAAATAATTATTTTCGCTTTTATTTCCTCAAGTTGACTTTCAGCTTTTTCTACAGATTTCTTCAAGTCTTTATACGAAGAAATCAAAATATCGCGAAATATTTTCGCTAATTCATCTTGCTGATAAATACTCGTGAGTTTCAAATCGAAATCGTAATCTTTAAACATATCTGAGAAGGTTTCCTTAGCGTGCTTTACGTTGGTATCAAGAAGCTCTTTCTGATAGTCCTCGCTGTCATACTTATGTAAGAACAATAAGACCTTCGGTTTCTCGTTATTTTTCCGATGTAAATCCAATAACCCTTCAAAGTATTCTTTCGCTTGATCGAATGTGTCAGGGTCGTGCAAATCAACTACGCAAATTAATATATCAGTCCCCCTGAAGATTTCAGGTTTTTCCATGTATTCTTTTCGATATTGTTCTTGGCCACCGAAATCAAAGATTCCAACTTGAAGGCCAAGAAATGGATGCCTTCTCGTTTCGTATAAAATTGTAGGACTCAATTTCTTAGTTTCCTCAGGTTTCTTCTCAGCAAATGCTACGGAATATAAGCTAGTTTTGCCACATCCTCCTAAGCCTACAAGTGATATTTTAATAGTAAACTTCACCTTATTTTTTTATGTTTTATTTAATTTTTCATTAAATTTATTTCTTTATCAAATCAAAACTCATTTTTCTTCTTTTGGGGCTAATTTATATGTTCTTGAGAAAATTTTTCCAAATTTTTCAGTTGATGCTTCCACTAGTACATTAGAGTAGACTAGGTCGTTATTAACGGTTTCTAAAGGGTAACCAATTTCGATTGTTTCATATGGAAATAATTCTCTAATTGTAGTTATCCACGGTTTCTTTTCAAAAAGTTCTTCGACTATGACAATTCTAATCTTTATATCTTCCAGCAGATAACCAACAGAATTGGTTAAAGAAATATTTAGAACTACATCTTCTTCGTTAATTTTTTTTGAGACGCTCAAAAATTTTCTGGAGCCTAATGGCTTCACTATAGCTTGTTCTGCTTCAGGTTTTGTTTCAACCTTTGGCTCCATTTGGCTTTTAGAGTCTTGGACGATGAAAACTTTGCGTTTTTGAATGTTGTATTGAGATACTTTTTTAAGTTTTGCTAAAAATAAAACAGCGTTTAAGTTGATAGCATTGTATGGTTCTATTTTTATATAACCCTTCTTTGCTGCATCTTCAATAATTTCAGCCCCGATACCTGTTCTTGCAAAAGCCGTGTTCTTTTTAGGACCGCTGCCAACAGAGCCAATGGAAATGTCTGCATTTTCAGCAGTTAGATCTGTACAGAAATTACAGCTCGAAGATTTAAATTTGTCGAGTTCTCTAATCGTATAGGATTTTACAGGTTCGCCATCGTGGTCGTAATATATGTGGAATTTACCCTTGTTTATGTCCATCTTTACTACTTTTGTTAGATCTATCCCATTTTGTTCGAAAAACGGGTAAAGAGCTGCTGGAGAAAATGAATCCATACAGAACAAACCAATCTTAAGAATGTGAGCTCGCATAAAATACTTTAACATTCCCGCTGGGGAACTTGTCATCTTATCAACAGCATCGATATTACACGGTGTACCAACAAAAGCGATTGAACGATAACCTTCTCGTATTGCATCCATTAATGCTTCAACGGTTTGAGAGTGAGAGTAAATCGAACCAGCAGCTTTAATAGCATCATCTTTGTTTGTTATGATTTGAGCGACGGGGTGCCAGGGATTATTAGGGTCTTTCATTGAAACGATAGCCGCATCAATTAAATGTTCATCGAATAAATAACTTAACAAGGAAGTCACAGTTCCTCCATCTTGGGCTCCAATCACTTCTGGAATATTAGTGTTTGATACATATCCCATTTTGAATTCGCCCATTAGTTGAATAGGATCGGTTATAGTTCTTGGGCATTGATTATAACATATCCCACATCCTGTGCATTTTCCTATTAATTTAGGTTGTCCTGCCAGATGATCCCATTCGAGTACTGGACAAACGGCGGCACATGTGCCACATTCAGT
>JAUWZR010000036.1 GCA_030615235.1 Promethearchaeota archaeon | reverse complement strand
TTTTATTGAAATTCTTTAAATTATATTTTATAAAAACCCTTAAATTGAATAAATTAGATTGCTCTTCAAGTTTTTCAGAGCGTGGTTCTCTCCGCCACATGAAAAATAACTGTACCTTATGATCGTTCTTATAATAAAAGGCATTAATAAATCTTTCAACGATATTAATTTTGTCCTTAATAAATCCTATAGGGAGAACTATTTCAAATAATTGACTTCGTTTCAATAGTTCTTGGCTACTTTTTATTATAGGTTTTGCCTTAACATTTCCATCCAAGCCTATAAATTTATATTTCAAATTTGAGAGCCAAGCGTGACCTAATTGTATAGCTTCAGCTTCAGATTCTGCTTTAGTGAAAAAAATTACCTCTATTTTATCATTTGCGGTTAATTCAAGACCATAAGTACATGACGGATCTTTTCCAAATGGATCATATAGAAATGTCCTAATATCTCCCGGTGTCTGATAAAAAGGAACCGTCCTTTCTGGTATCTCTTTAGGTACGAATATTTCCGGAGCTTGTGTTATATTTATTCGCGTTTGCCAAAATAACGTCTCTTGTTTATGTATGTCTATAATCCCTCCCTCTTTCATTTCTTTTATCACTTTTACTTTCATTAACTTCCTTAGTCTTATCCAAAAAATTATCTATAAACGCATAATCAGGGACTTCCCTCTTAACTCCTTCATTAACTTCCTTATAATCTTTTTCCTCGTCTGCCTTTATATCTTTAACAGTTGTAATAGATTCTATATCTTCGACATCAAAATCTATATACTTTATTTGTCCTAAATTTTTGCTATCTTGGTTCTCATCGAGACACGTTATATCTTGTGCTCTCTTAGAAGAATTCTTATCGATTCCAGCATAATCTTTCACCGCCATATTTTCAACATTTTTACCATACTTGGCTTCCTCTGCACTATTTGATGAACCTTTACTCATGTTCTCCTCTGAATCACTAACATTGTTTTCCTCTTCTTTTTTGGATGTATTCTTATCCACCATCTCTTTATTTTTAGATTCGATATTTTCTTCTATTTCAGCCGATTTTTCCTCCCTTTCTCTTAAAATCTCATCAGAATCCTCTTGATTTTGCTCTCTTTCTGAATTTTCTTTGCTTTTATCTAATGTATCTCCTTCAATTTCCTCTTCTGGAGTCTCCTTTAAATCTTCCTTCTCATCACTTTTAGTATCCCTTTCTGTTTTCTCCTTTAAATTATCCTGTGATTTCAATTCCCCTTTATCTTTTATTTCATCTCCTTGAGATTCTGGTTTAGTCTCTTTCTCTTTATTTCTCTCTTCAATCTCTTTTAATACGTCATCAACGTTTTTATCTTGAATATACTCTTTTAATTCAGTATAATTCTTAGGTCCATCAGGACCAAACATATCTCTCATCTTTTGATTAATAGTTTTGGCATCCATACCGTATTTATAATTGATCTCATTCTTTTGCATAGTTTGAATATCTTGGATGAATTGTTTCTTATCCGTTATGTCCGTTGTCCCCTGATATCTCTCAGCTTGCTTAGAAAGCCTTTCATTTATATCCTTCAAGACCTTGTTTAAATTTTTATTCTCAAGATACTTTTTAGCATCTGTATAATTATGAACTCCATGCTCCCCGAGCATTTCTTGTATTCTTTTATTAATTGTTGACCTATTCATATCATATTTTTGGGCGATCTCTTTTCCTTGCATTTTTTGAATATCTTTTAAAAATTCTCGCTTGTTTGATATTTCCTTCTTTATCTCAGTTTTCTGATGGTGGTCTTTCTGCCATTTATTAACATCTTTTAACACATCTTTGAGATTTTTATCCTCAAGATATTTTTTTGCTTGTGAAAAATTATTTACTCCATGATGACCAAGCATTTCTGCAATTCTTTTATTAATACTCTTACCGTCCATATCATATTTGGCATTTATATCCTTCTTCACCATTCCCTTAATATCATTTAAGAATTTCATCTTATCTGGGATCTCTCTTTTACCCTCAGTCTTAGCTCTTAATTGTCTCTCTCTAAACTTGGCTTGTTGCCATTTATCTGTTACACCCTTGCTTACATTCTTTTGATAGTTTTGATCTTGCCATTTCTCTGAAATTGCTTTACTCATATTCTCTAGGGTTTCTAGATTCCTTGCTATCTCTTGGTTTATTTCAGTCATTTTTTTAATTACTTCCGGACTCTGTCTACCTCCCTCTCCACCCTCGGTCATATTATAACCTTTATCTGGATTCATCGAATCATATTCTTTGACCCAATTTCTTTCCTTTTCATTCAATTCTGCTTTACTGTAAGCAACATCTTCCTGATTAACATTAAATGCATTGGAGCCATATTTATTAATAGCATTATTTATATGAGTCCCCGCTTTCTTTTCATGAGGATTAGCTTCTCGCGCTCTCTTTAACTCTTTAGCATTTTCTAAATGTTTACTCCATCTCTCTTCTATAGTTTTTTCAGTTTTTCCAATATAAACCTTTCCATTGATGGTATTTGATATTTTATAGATATATCCATATGGCATTTTTTCTCTCTCAAGCATTTTTGAACTTATGTCTCGTTTAAAATGTGTCTCAAGAGAACTATTTAAACCTCAATCGTTTCAAAAAATACATTGAAACCTATTTACAGTAAAAATTTTTGTTTAAATATATATGCTCACAGATATGGTAGAAACAAAAAAAAAAGGAGTTGAAGCAAAATAGCAGAAAATAAAATACAAAATGGAGAAGAAAAAGTACCAAAATATGAAACCCTCGACGATTTCATAGCATTGCTTATAGAAGTGAGAGTGGATTTAACGATGTTATGCAAATCCGTTAATAATGAATATATTAAAGAAGAACTTAAATGGGCAATAAACCGAATTGATTTAGTCGGCTGTGAACTCTCTCAAAATATAAGTGAAAAATTAAAAGAAAAAGAGAAAGAAAAAATAAATTTAAAAAATTGATTGAATTTACATCATACCCGGAGGAAGGCCACCCATACCGCCCATACCTCCCATCCCCGGCATTCCACCACCCATTCCTGGAGGAGGCATACCACCAGGAGGCATTGCAGATTTCGCTCCTGCGATAACATCGTCGATTCGTAAAATCATTGAGGCCGCTTCGGTAGAGCTTTTAATCGCTTGAACTTTTACGATTGTAGGTTCTACAACATTTACAGACATCATATTGTTAATTACGTCTCCAGTTTCTAAGTCGTGTCCCGCAAACTTGTTTCCAGCCTGATGAGCTGCTCGTAATTTCATTAACACGTCAATCTGGTCTAATCCAGCGTTTTCTGCGAGCGTTTTAGGAACTATATCCATAGAATCTGCAAAAACTTCGACTGCTAACTGCTCGCGCCCTCCTAGAGTTTGAGCGTATTTTCTTAATTGAATAGCAACTTCAATCTCTGGAGCTCCTCCACCGCCGACAATTTTCTCGTCTTCGACAACATCTCTTGTTACGCATAAAGCGTCGTGAATAGCTCTTTCGACTTCATCGACAATTAATTCAGTTCCACCTCGAATTAAAATTACGACTGATTTAGGATCTTTACATTGTTCAATGAAAATCCAGCTATCGTTCATAATTTTGCGTTCTTCGACTAATCCAGCGAATCCGAGCTTCTCTTGGGTAATATCGTTGAGATTGGTGTAGATCATTCCGCCAGTAGCCTTGGAAAGCTTTTCTATATCAGATTTTTTGACTCGTCTAATAGCCATTATTCCCGCTTTGGTCAAGAAGTGTTGTGCCATATCGTCGATTCCCTTTTGACAAACTACTACTTTTGCTCCAGAATTCACGATCTTGTCGACCATGTTTCGAAGCATGCGTTCTTCTTCGTCTAAGAATTGTTGAATTTGTTCTGGGCTCGTTATTTGGAGCTTAGCGTCAAATTCTGTTTTTTCGATTTCTATAGCGCTCTGTAATAAGAGTATCTTCGCGTCGTTAGCGATCTTAGGCATTCCAGGGCTGACAACTTCTTTATCCAAAATAATGCCTTTAATGAGGGAAGTTTCGTCCATTGACTCTCCCTCCTTTTTTTGGATTTGAACTTTATCGATATCAGCGACCCATTTACCGTTTTCGCCTTTTTCTGCGATTGCCTTTATTGCATCGATACAAATGTCGGCTAGCATATCTTTTGATTCAGAAACGATTTTTGAAGACATACAAGTCATTGCAGAGTTCTTTAACCCTGTCGAATCGTCAATTCCGCTTTTTATTGACATTTCTTCTAAGACATCAATTGCTTTTTCAGCAGCTTTTCGGAATCCCTCAGTAATAACTGTTGGGTGAATTTTTTGCTGTAATAGTTTTTCTGCGCGCTTTAATAGTTCGCCAGCAAGGATTACAGAAGTAGTTGTACCATCGCCTACTTCGGAATCTTGAGTTTTAGCAACTTCGACCATCATTTTAGCAGCAGGATGTTGAACATCAATTTCTTTTAAGATAGTGGCCCCATCGTTAGTAATAACAACGTCGCCGAATTGGTCAACGAGCATTTTATCCATTCCACGAGGTCCTAGTGAGGTTCGCACCGCTTCAGCGATAACTTTCGCAGCAGCAATATTATTTTCCATAGCGTCTCTTCCACGAGTTCTTTCGGTCCCTTCCTTCATAATTATGATAGGTTGACCGCCTAATTGTGCCATAATAAATTCACACTATTTTTTTTTTTGAATTTTTTTATTAATTATATAATGATCTCTAAGTCATAAAATTAAAAAAGTTTACGAAAATTTTTGAAGAGGTATTAAAAGGGTATTTATTGGAAATAATGAGCTGAGTAATTTTTTTTTTATCAAATAACTGTTTTTTTCTCGCTTTACTTTTGTAGTTCTCTTTTTTTTGGGCGTAAATCTTTCGATCTGCATCTACGACACTTTTTTGCTTTAATGGGATTCAAAGCACCGCATTTGCGGCAAACAGTTTTCATTAATAAATGATGTCTGGCAATTTTTCTTTTATATGGGTCATCAATGGGCATACTATAATCTCCTTTATCTTTTAACTGTTTTAGTTAATTTGATAATCATTTTAATGCTATTCTTTTTGAATTTATTTTTGTAGTATTACAAATTGCAACTTAAGAATAATTTGAAAAACAATTAAAAGCTAAAAAATTTTTTGATATAGGATGGAAATATAGAAATAAAGTAAAAATTAAAATTTTATAAATAATTTTAGGATTTAACTTAGAGTAAGTAAAAATTCATAGTTAATTGAAGGAATATGCCGAAAGAGATATTTGACGAAGAGAAGTTCTTGGAATTAACAGAGTTTGCAATCCACTGTCGCGTTAAGAGAGTTAAAGATGTGGTAAAGTTGAAACTAAGGACAAAGAAGCTTCTTTACACCTATAAAACTGATCCTACAACTGCTGATAGGATAGTAAGAGGGTTAAGTTGCGATATAATCGAGTTGTAATTGACGATTAATTGATTTAATGGTATTTAATAAATGAAAAATCTTCCAGCGTGTAAAACATGTGTAATTTCCGGATTTATGTGTTCTAGTTGCCAAGAAAAACTAGATACGGGAGTTCTTACTCAATTTGAGTTAGATTTAGCTAAGGATTTGCTTATTTTGGAGGAGGAAGAACAGTTTAGTTTTTTAAGAAATATTTCTTTCTATAAAGCAATTGATTTTGAAGATGTAGTAATTTTTGTAATCGGTAAAAAAGATAAGCTCAAAATAACTCAGAAACTTACTAACTGGTTAAAAGAAACGTACAATGTGGAAGATCTCATTTTAATCGAGCAGACTAAAAATCCTAGAGCCGTGTTAGAAAGTATGATAGCACCGAGTAAATTAATTTCTTTAAACGAGATATTTTTAGCGACTGGTGATGTTGAGTTCAAAGGAGTTTTGAATAAGAATGATCAAGAAGCAATTTTATTTACTAAAGAAGAGCTTGAAGAATTAATTCTTGAACTCACCAGTAATACAATTCGCATTGAATTTCAATAGTTTTTAGAGCTTTATATCTTAATTACTTATTTAAACAGGTTTAATAAATTGTGGATGAATATAAACAAGTTATTTTATTAAGGACCGATTTGAAGATGGGTACCGGTAAGAAATGTGCGCAATCGTGTCACGCTTCAATTTCCTCAGCGGATATCGTTAGAATAAAAAATAAAGATGCGTGGAAGAAATGGAAAAACGCTGGGCAAAAGAAAGTGGTACTACGAATTTCTAGCATTGAGGAGTTAAGTGAAATTGTTCAAAAATTAGAAAAAACCAAAATCCCCTACTTTTTAGTTAAAGACGCGGGATTGACGCAATTATCCCCTGGGACAACGACAGCGTTAGGAATTGGACCTGCATTATCAACTACCTTAGATAAAATCACAGGAGAATTGAAACTACTTTAATTTATTATTTCTAGGCTGGATGAATTGGATGAAGAAAATATTACTTCCATAGGATCTAAAAACCTCAGCAGGAGAAAGATAGAAAAAATTGTTGGAATCGAAGTTTTTTCTTCTTCTGGATATGAAGGTATTCAAGCTGTAATTAAAAAACGTTATAAAGATTTCATTGTTAGGGAGATAACCCATTCGGGAAGAACTCTTGAAATAAAAGAGAATTTTGACCCAATTTATTTTTCTGAAGATAGTAAAGATAGCTATACCCTTTTCAATTTAATCAAGGTTAATAAGGATACATTTGAAGCAATAAGATTAATTAGTAAAGCCTTAAGTATTCCACCAAAATCGATAGGGTATGCCGGATTAAAAGATAAACGATCCATAAGTGTTCAAATGGCTTCCATTCGAGGTAATTATGTTGAAAAATTGAAGAACTTAAAATTGGACGATATTTATATTAGAAACATATTTCCTTCAAAGAATTCCGTTAAATTAGGGAATAACTGGGGGAACCATTTTATTATAACTTTAAGGAACATCAAGCATATGCCTGATCAATTGAAAAAAATAGAAGATTTATTTAGTTATCTCCGTAATCACGGTTATCCAAACTATTTCGGACTTCAGCGATTTGGTACTTTTAGACCGAATTCTCATTTAATCGGAAGATTCATTTTAGAAAACCAATTTAAGAAGGCATTTGAGGAGTTTGTTATTAAGGAATACTCTACAGAATTACCCCAATCTCAAAAAGTAAGAGCAGAATTAGCAAAAACTGGTGATCTCGGTAAAGCACTCAACTCTTTTCCTGCAGGTCTTGGGTACGAGAGAACTATGATCAAATACCTATTAGATAATCCTGGAGATTATGAGGGAGCTATTTATCATCTACCCAAGTATCTCATCAAATTACTGATTAGTTCGTTTCAATCTTACTTATTTAATAAAATGGTGTCTTTACGTGTTTATCAAGGGAATTCTTTACATAGTCCTGTAAAGGGTGATGTCTTTAGTATACTAGACGAAGAAGATGGGAATATCACACAAATAAAGCATATATACGGTGGACTCTACGATGAATATCTACAGGAGGCGAAAAAACTGAATCGGGCAAAAATAATAGTTCCTCTAGTAGGATATAATACGAATCTCGACGAATTTCCATATATAAAAACTTTATTTTTAGATATAATTAAGAACGACCGTATCTCTTTAAATCTATTCAAAAATAAACTGTTAGAAATGTATGAATTCAAAGGTGCTTTTAGACCAATAATAGCAAAACCTGTAGGTTTAAAAATACTCGAATATTCTAGCGACGATCTTTTCCCAAATAGATACAAAATGAAAATAGAGTTTTCTCTTCAGAAAGGCTCTTATGCTACATTGCTTCTACGTGAAATTGTAAAATAAAACATTATGTAATAACTACATCGTAATCTTGGATGGTTTCAATACCAAGAATATCGTTCACTTTTATAGAAATTTTGTGTTTCCCTTTCTCTTCGTAGTTATATGGAACTGAGGTTAATTCCAGCTTACGATTTTTTAGCGTTCGATATGAAATCCAGGCCGTGGTAAAACTATGTTCTTGATGGTTAAAATCAATAGACCAGCTATCTATCCAATCTGAGAAATTTTTTATTCTGTTTTTAATATTATCTTTAATTAAATTTAAATTTGGAATGATATAATCTACTAGATCAACCATTATCTTAGAGTCTTTTTTTGATATATTAACAACGAATTTGGTATCTTGGATTAAAGACATGATATCCTTTTTTTGTATATTCTCAACGAGGAAATCTTTGCATGCATTTATTGCTTGCGTATCTTCATTAGTTCTCACGATTTTGAAGGGCTGAGATCGCCTTCCATATTTTTTTTTCCAATCTATCAAATCATTGCTATTCCACACATCAAGTATTCTCTTGCGGCTAATGTTTATGGCCTGTTTTGCGACATCTGAACCAATCCACCGCCTACCAAGTTTTTCCGCAACGGCTAAAGATGTTCCAGTACCACAAAAAAAATCAGCTACAATATCGTCTTTATTTGAAGATGCGAGTATAATTCTCTTTAAAAGTCGTTCGGGTTTTTGGGTGGAAAATGCTTGATATTCCAATGTATTTGCTCTAATATAAGGAATATCCGTCCAAACATCACGAGGAAAGATACCTTTATTTGTGACATAGACTTTTTGCGAGAGTTTTTTACCATTGTGACTTCCACCCCGATAATAGAACATACCTTTACCGTCTTCTTTTAATGCAAACTTAACGCGATCAGAATATTCCATGTAGATTCCCGGATCGTCATTGAAAGTATATTCATTTGATTTAGTATAAAATAATATAGAATCAAACGATCGGATAAAAAACCTTCTTGTTCTGGCTGATGCGGCGGGATAAGCCCAGATGATTTCGTTTCTAAAATTTTCTTTTCCAAAAATCTCGTCCAATATTACTTTGATATAATGCGAAACATGCCAATCTAAATGAACATAAATACTTCCATTTTCAGAAAGAAGATTCTGCATTAGCAATAATCTATCATAAAGGAAATCAATATACTCGTTAATTCCTCCATCCCATATATCAGAGTAAGCTTTTTTATTCTCAAATGTGCCATTCTCTCCGATAAATGTTTTTGACTCAAAATTACCCCCTGTTGCATATGGTGGATCGATATATATAAGATTAATCTTGTTTGAAAACTTGTGATTCAATGATCCCATGATACTTTTATTTTCGCCCCAAATTAATAAATTTTTCCAACTGTTAGAACTGTTTTTTTGTCTATTGGCCCGTGTTTGTTTAATGATTGATAAATCATTGTCAGAAACAATATTATTCACTATAGGATTTAGTATCAATTCCAAAACCTGGAATTTGTAAGTTTTTTTAGCACAATTTGGTTCTTGAGCATTATCTTCATTTTTTTTTTTCAAGTTTAGTTTTGGCATTATTAATCGTCAATAAGATGGCAAAAAATTTATTCTTATTTTCCTTTACAAATTTAATTTAAGTAAAAATATGAAATTATAAGGTTACTATGTCTTCTGATGAATTAAATGGATGGAGGAAAACTCATTATACACGAGATGTTACCCCAGAATTACGCGATCAAGAAGTAATTCTAGGTGGATGGGTAAGAAATTTTCGAGATCTAGGCGGTTTGAAGTTCATAAGCTTGCAAGATAAATATGGAGAACGGCAGATTACTTTAAAAAAAGGAGTGGTATCCGATGAATTATTTGAAAAAGCTAAGCTTGGGTACCAATATTGTTTAATGATTAAAGGAAAAGTAAAGGAATTTAAAACAGCACCGGGTGGAATTGAAATTATACCGTCAGAAATCAAAATTTTAAACAAAACCCCGGAAAAGCTTCCTATTGATATGACCGGAGAAACTCTATCAGAACTTGATCTTAGACTAAATAATAGGGCTTTAGATCTACGATCCTTAAGAAATCAAGCAATTTTTAAGATTCGTGGACAAGTCTTAAAATCAATTAGGAGTTTTTTACTTGAACAAGATTTTAGTGAAATAACAACACCAAAAATAATAGGTTCCGCGACAGAAGGTGGTACTGAGTTATTTCCAATTATGTATTTTGACAGAGAAGCATTTTTAGTTCAATCTGCCCAATTGTATAAAGAACAATTAAGTGGAGTATATGAGCGAGTATTTGAAATAGGTCCTGCCTTCAGAGCGGAAAAAAGTCACACTAAAAGGCATATCTGCGAGATTTTTACATTGGATGTAGAAATGAGTTTTGTTGATATGTATGATGTTTTAAAAACTTTAGAAGAGTTAGTTCATAATGTAATAACGAATATTAGAGAGAACAAAATGGCTGCTCTGAAAACTCTTAACATGGAAAATAGAACAATCGTTCCAGAATTACCCCTTCCACGCTATAGATACGAGGAGATTCTTGAATTACTCGAAAAAAAATATAAAATTTCTATTGAATGGGGAGAAGATATATCTACAGAAGCTTATAGAAAATTAGGAGAAGATTTAACAGGATATTACTACATAACTCATTGGCCAATGATAATAAAACCTTTTTATATCCAACCATCAAAAGATGTTAAGTATAGTGAATCGTTTGATCTTCAAATGGGGTGGCTCGAATTAACATCTGGAGGTACTCGAGTTCACAATAGAGTCCAATTAGAGGACGCCATAGAAAATAAAGGTTTGAATGCTTCTTCCTTTGAATCCCATCTTATTGCATATGATTTTGGAATGCCTCCTCATGCGGGATTCGGGTTAGGAATTGCTCGTTGGATAACATATATTTGCGGTCTGGATGACATTCGAGAAGCTGTGATGTATCCAAGAACGCCCGAACGATTAACACCTTAACAATGTTGTAAATATAGTTTTTTGGATAATTATGCCAGAAGAATGGATTGAATCTTATTTAACCGCTGGAAAAGCAGTTGTAGCTGCTAAAAATCTAGCTGAAAAGTTGATAAAACCTGGAGTGACTTTTTTAGAAATTGCGAACAGATGTGAAGACGAAATTATCAATCAAGGCTGCGAATTATCATTTCCAATAAATATATCACTTGATAATCATGCTGCCCATTATAGTCCAACAATTGACGATCCAACAGTTGTACCTGATAGAGGATTGTTAAAAATAGATTTAGGGTCTCATAGTGATGGATATATTGCTGATTCTGCAATCACTTTTAATATAAATAATGATCCTGAACTGCAAAACTATATTGAAGCGGCTAAAGAAGCACTTAATGCTGCAATTAAACTTTTTAAGCCTGGAATAAAACTTTATGAAATTGGAGAAGCGATTGGTGAAAAAATACTTAACCGAGGGTTGAGACCAATCACTAATCTTGGCGGCCATGAGTTGAAACGGTACAATCTGCATGCAGGTCCATTTGTTCCTAACTTTAAAGATTTAAATCATAAAAAAGTTATACAACCTGGTGAAGTTTACGCTTGTGAACCTTTTGCTACTTCTGGTGTAGGAACAGTTGTCAACGGTAATAAATCTTATATTTATCGTTTTGCTAAGAGAGTCAAAAAAAACCTTCCATATGAAGAATTAAACTACATGAAAAAAATAGAAAAACTTACTAACTACCTACCATTCTCGCCACGTTTAATCGAAAAACATAATATTATCCCAAAAAACAAAATCCAAAAAATAATTGAAGTTTTTATAAGAAAAAGAATATTAGATCATTATCCTCTTTTAATAGAAAAAACTGGAGCTCCAGTTGCTCAACAGGAGCATACAATACTAATAGATCTAGATGGAAATTCATTTGTCACCACCTAATACAAAATTTATGGAAAATCTCACAAGTATTATTCTTTGTGCCGGTGAAGGGAAACGCGCTAAAGGAATTGCGGATGATACACCGAAGCCATTAATAAAAGTCGAATCATTAAAGAATCAATCTATTCTTACAATTCTAATATCTCAATTATATAGATTTGGCATTAAACCAATTGTAATAGTAACTGGATATTTAGGTAAGCAGATTGAGAAAGACATTATTTCATCTCAAGCAAAAAACCCATACAAAAGCAAGACGATAATAACCCACAACGCTGGAAATCGATATAAGTTAGGTCCTTTGCATTCTTTTCTAAGTATTACAAGAAATAAACGGATTTTTAAAACCAATGAACTATTTTTAGTTATTCCGGGAGATACAATTTTTGACTATAAACTTATGGAAGAAATTTTAAATTTGTTTAAAGAAAATTACACTAAAGTTAATCAGAATTCCATTATTTTTTACCGAAGAACTAACAAATTAGCATTAAATAAAGAGACCGAAAAATTTGGACCAATGCGTAATAAAATGCTATCTTGTATAAGAACGAAGGAAAAAGGCTCAAAACAGTACGTCAAGGAAATATATCAGAGAAACATAAACACTCTATCAGATGAAGAAGAATTCAATCAGATTATCCCGATGTTCTTTATTTCTTATGATTATGTAAAAAATTTTGAGAATCTTGCTAGCAAGATAAAATTGAATAAAATTGTTGATGCTATAAACTCATCAATCAAAAACGAAATGGAATTTTTAGTATGTAGGGTTAAATCAGAACAGAATTTTTACGATATTGATACTGCCCTCGACTTGACATTTGTGAATAAACTTTATAAAAAAAGTGGACAATAGTAGCTCCGATTATCACAGAAAACTTGTTTCAATGGATCATCTTCTTTGTTCCAATGAATCGCATCTGGATCAAAGCCCTATTGACTGTAAAACTAATTTTAAACGAGGGCCTTCACGTTTTAATGTCACGTGTAGCAAATAGAACTATTCTTCATTCTACAAGAGATCAGGCAAAACAGCTTCAAATTACCATAGATTAGAACTTAATTGCTTTTCTCTACTAAATAATTGCTCCAGCGTGAGAATAATTGAAAGCATCCAAAATTTATAACAAATGATTATTGAGTATTCAGCAGTATGAAAAAACTATTATATAAAACTGATTGGAAATCAACGTATAGGCATTAACTCTGGGTGAAAAAAAATCCAAGACTTAAGAATCAATTTGCAACAACTACTCCGTTGTTTAAATTGCACTTACGTATCAAAAACCAATGATTTTAACTATTGTCCAAATATTAACATGGGAAAATGAATATTTAAACTTTTTGATCGCTATGACACGCTTGATTAAAATTGTGTAAAATTTCTTATCAATTACATCTTATTAATTACAGAAATATTAATTTAATCTAATATTATCTCTCAGAAATAAGATACAGACAAAAAAAGGTCTATTGAAAATGTCTATGAAAATAAAAATTGATCTTTTTGGAATAGGAGCAATCAACGGGGAAATTATACGGTATATCGCGCCCTTATCAGCTGATGCCATAATTAATAAGTTGCCAATAGTACTAAGAGGAAGGTTTAGTTTTGGATCAAAAGTCTATTGGACTCTCCCGGGGATTGAAATTTATAAGGGAACTAATTCAAAATCTAATAAAAATGTAGAGAAAGGAGATATCATCTATAATCCTAAATCTGATGAATTAATATTTATTTTAGAAAATACAGAATTACAAACTAAAGTAAATAAAATCGGAAAGGTTACTGAAAATCTCGAATTCTTTCTGCAAGCGAAGAATGGTTTGAATACCAAAATATCTAAGATTAAATCGTAATATCAGACTTTTCAGGAGTATAAAATGGCAATTTCGAACAGATTAATTATAGCGTTTACTTTTTTTTATTTAGGAGTTATTATATATTTAATCTTATTTCTTACAGTTCCAGATATTCAAAACGCCATAATACAATCACGGCGTGAGATTACGGGACTTACAGACGGTTCTAATTATTTATTGGTACTTTTTATCTCATTTTTCATATGTCTTATAGGAAATGCGAGCGTTGGATTTCCAATACCATATCCTTTTATATTATTTTCGTTCTCTAATTCAATTTACATCAGATATTCAAATCTTGGATTAACATTAGGTGAAGTTCTTTTAAACGGACCTTTTTGGTTAGAAATATTAGTAATTGCAGTAATAGGAGGTTTTGGAAGTGCAATTGGAGAACTTGTAGGATTCTTGATAGGGGTTGGTGCAAAGAAAGTTGTTAAACGAACCCAATCTAAGACTCTTAAAAACGTACAAGGATTTGGCAAATTGGTATTAGATCATCCAAAATCTATGCATTTATATATATTTATTGCGGCGGCTCTTCCTATTCCTGACGATCCACTTTGGATAGCTCTAGGGATGTCTGGGAAGAAAATACATTTCACACGCTGCATATTATGGGCTTGGGCAGGTAAAAATGTAACTACGATTTTTTATGTTACATTTCCAATTTTGTTATTACTAGGGTTTACTGCAACAGGAATAGAAGTAAATGATATTTCAAGTGTCATAACAGAATCTATTATGTTATTAATCACGCTTGCTGTAATGGAATTTATACTAACATTTAATTGGGAGAAGTACTTAACAAAAAAAAGCGAAGAAAGATTATCCAACTCGGAGTAAAGAAAATAAACAAATTATTACTTTTTATCATTCTTTAGGCAGTTTTTACAAACGAACACGACTTTTCGTTTGTCTTTCGAATTTTCGTCGTAGTAAACTCTCTCGTTTAATTTAAAAACCAAA
>JAUWZR010000338.1 GCA_030615235.1 Promethearchaeota archaeon | reverse complement strand
ATGCACTTCAGGAGGAATATCATAAAAAAATTAATCTACGATGGACGGAAGAGCACTCAAATCAAATCTTTATTGATTATTATAAAAACCTAAGAGAAGACCATAATTGCCGACATCTTAAACAGATTTATAACATCATTTCCAAAAAAAACCGTGTAAATTTAACGAAGATGAGGATTTTTGACATTCTCTGATGGTCATATCTAAAAGCTAAAAAACTAACGCAGGAAAAGAATATTAATTTGTCCACGATAAAATGGCAGGACAAATAATACGGCTGACACTGTATATAAGTATATCCGCATAAATATCTATAATAATATTTTATAAGGTTCCAGTTTCATTTGGATTGGTTTGACCAGAGTTTTTTCATTTAAATGCCAGATTAGTTTCCTGAAACGTTTCATCAATTCACCAACTCCACCTACAGCTGAAAAACCATATACCTTAGGCTTGATCCAACCCCAAATCCTTTCCACTGGGTTGTACTCAGGCGAATACTTTGGAAGATAATATAGATGAATCATAGGAAACCGTTTCAAATATTCAAAAACCTTCTTACTTTTGTGAATGCTATAATTATCTAAAATTATAGCCAGTTCCTTTCCCTTGAAACGTTGCTGCAATTGTGTCATAAACAAAAGAAACACTGTAGAATTAGCCTTCTCCGATTTTTTCCAGTAAAATTTTTTTGTCCGTAGATTCAAGCAGCCAAAGAACGTGAGCCTTTCTCTTTTTACTGGAGAGGGTATCCTCAGGCGGCCACCTTTTTTTTTGCCATCCCCTTACCAAGTAGGGTTCAGTAGAAAAATACGATTCATCCAACGCTAATACCTCGCAATCCTTCCGATTTGACAATTCCCGTATCTCATCCACAATCTTACTCACTTTTTCTAACTTCTCATCTCTGCTGGGCGCCTCTAAACTAACCCTTTTTGAAGGACGCTTATAGGTGTATCCCATATCCTTCAACGAGCGCTCAACTGTGTCCTCGCTAACATTAAATCCCTTTCGGCTATTAATGTAATGAACCATGAGGGCAACCGTCCACATCCTATCCTGATACCCAAATTCATAAGGAGATTTATCCAGAATTTCACGAATGCAGATCTTTACCTTTTCTCGAAGCAGGTTCGGCCTTCCCTGTGAATACAATCTCTCAAGCCCTTTTTCTCCTCCTTGCTGATATCGCTTTAACCACTTCCTAACAGTATGTGAATTCCTCTTTAATATCTGTGCAATTTTCACGGGACTCATACCTTCGCTATTCATAATCACCATTAATGCCTTTTCAGAATTCTTAGAGGATGCCTGCCCTCGGTATTCCTCCAATTGTCTCTTCTCTTTGTTGCTAATCTTTATTTGAATCATTTTATCACCTCCTGTATATAATATACAAAAGGTAATAATAATTATCAAGAAATATTATATGTAATTATGCGGATATACTTAGTTTATAGAAAACTATTGTAAAATCTTAGCAGTGTTCTAAATTGTTGACATTTAGCGTAGAATGAAAGAATAATGTTTAAGAGGGTGAGGTTCTAATTTCCATACTGTCTTCATTT
>JAUWZR010000215.1 GCA_030615235.1 Promethearchaeota archaeon | reverse complement strand
TGGCTACACAGAGATTATGACGATTACTTCGACCTTGATCTCAGCTCCATTCGTCGTTTTAGGATCGTACGCCGTTGGCGCCTTGCAAAAAGCCACAACTGTAGCCACCTCTACCATAGTTAAATCCTCTACCGCGGTTGGTCAACAGGTTGTCCAAAAAGCGGTTGCGCAATTCGCGTTAAAATCGCTCGTATATGAAATGGGTAAGCGGGTGCTTATAGGCACAATTAAAGAGACCATAGAAGAGATCGTGGTAGACGGATTTTTCGAGACCGCAATCCAGAGCGCAGTGCGAATGATTGGAGGTCCTGACGATATGGGTCATTGGATTTCGACGCTGTTCACATCGGCTCGGGAGACTATGAATTTTGGCTTTTTAACAGGTTCAAGTAGTTCCCAAACTCAAGGGTTCGTTGGACAAGTTCAGAGCGCCGTAAATTTAAACACCGAGTTCGCAACTTACCTTTCGACTGGAATGGCGTTAAAAGGCGAGAAATCTTTAGCGTCGTTCGCACTGGGTTACGAGCAATTTTTAACCGCAAAGATGGAAGAAAAAGGGATTTTAGAATCGTCAAGACAAGATTCCAAGATCACCCTCGGTCGTTTAATTGCCACAGGTATCCTTACGGGACTTTCGTTGTTGACGCCTTCTCTCGCCGGGTTTAACTTGTACGCTATTAGCAAACTCTTTGGAGGCATCGGGGGTAAAATCGACGCAAAAATCCAGAACAGGTTCTTAGCAAAAAGAAACTCGAAAATGCTCTTAAAATCCGCCGATGATTTCGAGAAGCAGGAAGTTGAGATGGGAAGGAAGCCTATAACTTCGCCATCCGAAGATATTTCGCATGAAAAGCCACCTTTAGTTTCAAACATGCTATCGCTCGAGCACACCAACGTTGAGGAAGCAGTTGTAGCAGGCGGCGGGTATAGTAATTTCATGACTTTTGGTGAGTTCAAAAACGGACGCCCAATTACACCTGGTCAATTCATTCAAGACGCCATAAACGAAGAAATAAGAGCGAAGGGTCTTTTGATCACGCAAGCTCTGAGAAATATTGAAGCTCTCGGAGGAACGATTATAGCTCAAGGCGACCTTAAGCAGACTTTAGAAGCCATTAGAGCCGAAGACAATTTAGACTATGTACAATTCGAAAGAATTGTAGATATCTTAACAGATTATTACGAAGTAATTAACTCAAAAAAGACGCTATCGGAAATTGACAATATATTGGACGGAAGCATATATCATATACTTGGATATTTCGAAAGAAAATTTAACAACGACGAGATGTTAAACACATTTGAGGAAGAAGCGCTTGATCTCATAATAGATATAATGAAATCGGCTCAAGCCTCGTCCAAAAATATTTATAACGGACTCTTTTCAAGGCAGACTTGGGAAAAGACAATGAAAAGTAAAGGGATACCTTCTGGTGTTGCGCCTTACTATAAATTGTTTCTCTCAAAAGTCGCAAAGACATTATATCGAAACGGTGTAATTAATACCGACCCTGAAACAAGCTATAAGAAT
Organism: Promethearchaeota archaeon; assembly: GCA_030615235.1. Lineage (GTDB taxonomy): Archaea > Asgardarchaeota > Lokiarchaeia > Sigyniarchaeales > SOKP01 > SOKP01. The sequence goes on along the minus strand of JAUWZR010000215.1, from coordinate 2,714 downwards.
TTTAAAAAATCTGTAAAAGAATTTACTGTAGCGATTGGTATGTATGAAGACAGTTTTTGGAATCGAATAAGCAGAATAAGTCAGGGAAGACTTTTTGGTATTACCGAGGATCTTTTATCTGAAGCATACATAAATCTCGAAAATTTAATTTCCTCGTGTTTACCTCAAACCATGTCTTATGCAAATACCCGTGTCGTTATGGCTGAGATTCAACAAGCTTTCGATTTCTTGACCTTTATCCAAGGGGATTTGTCCAAGAATAAATTTTATACCAAAGGAAGATTATTGGTGTATGGTATTAATTTTATAGTCTCGGACACATCGAATATACCTAGTTATGAGGGTACCTTAAAATCTTTAAACACTGTTTTAGAAGGCGTTGATATTTTTGGATTATATGATGATAGCAAAGAAGATACAAAACCGCCTTCGTTACAAGTCATTACTAATTTTAGAAATTCTATTATTAATAATTTAGGTCCGTATCTCTTATCAGATCAATTAGATAAATGTCTTTATTTGGTAGATGAATTTAAGGATTCAGTCTTGTTGTATCAAGGTAAAGTAGAATTGTTCCAACCTTTTAAAGATAGTTATAGGAAGGCGCTCATTAAAGATATAGTAGATTCCAGAATTACTCCAATCTTGCAACAATTTACTTCAATTCCTTCACTATCAGAAATACTTTTCGGTGATCGTCATTATTTAAATGATGGTTTCTTCCGTAGTAATGCTGATTCAATTCATGCTCGACCTGAATCATTAATCTTACGACATATGAAATTGAGAATTTCAACATGGATTGTCTCCGATTTTAGTAGAATCACTGATCCAGCTTACCCCTCGATTACGATCGATCAGGATACCTTAAAATTGTTGAAAAAGGAAGTTATTGAAAAGATAGACAGATTTATATCCTACGATAGTCTTTCCGGATATGAGGCGAAATATGACATAGGTTTTATAGAAGAACTTAATTATCTGACAAGATATGTAGAAATAGGTTACGAAAAAGAAGACGAAGTAATACAAGCTTTAGGTCGCGCTGTTTCCGTTTTCACAGGGGATACAATGCTTTCTAATAGGATGTTAGGTGAAATAATCAAAAGATCAGGGCTTTTCCAAGCATCAAGTGGTTCAGGCTTTTCAATGTACACTATTAGAAAGATGGTCAGTGCTCTAGAATCTTTTATTAATGACGATTCCAGTGGTTATATTCTACCGTCCGGCAAATACACATTTTTAGCTCGACTAACTTTAGATCAACGTCAAGAAATATATGAGAAGGCTTTAGACACAATTCGAGAATATATGAGAGAACATAGCATCGAATACTCAAAAAATTGGGATGATGAAAGTGTTAAAGCATATCATGTAATTAACGGATTAAAAAGGTTCGTCGGTATGGACTTATTAAGCTTTACAACTTTAGATAAAAGTATGTTTGCCAAAGTCAAGAACAAAATTCTTAATTACGCTCGGCATCACTTCAGGAACGCCTTTTTCAGAAAGCTTTCAAATTACATCGAAGACCAAATTCTTACCAGTAATAAATGGCATAGAAAATACGAATCGTATTCAGAAGCTGAGATACTCGTACTTATTAAAGGATTTGATAAGATGATGGAAATGACGGGTACTGGAAAAGACGGTGCAATTACTAAAGACGACATAATCGATATTTTCAGCGGAAACGAATGGGTTCTAAATGGTAGGAGAAAGGTTTTAGGATGGTTTTCTAATGAAATAAGATTCGATGAAATGCTTGCCGAATTTAACGAGAGAAAAAATCTTCTTCTCGATAAAGGACTTGATCAATTTCTCGCAAAAAAATACGACACTGCTTACGAACGCTTCTATTTAAATCTCCCTCACGGTACGATGAGTCATCTAGATATTGTTGCTAACGCCGACGGTATTTATTCGCTTGTCTTTCCTCAACCGAGTTTAGGAGATATTAGCATACTTATGAATTTGGATTCTGGACTTTTCTTTCCAGAATATTAAAGTTTTTTTTATTTTTTATCCCTTCTGTTTTATTAATCCGTTTAAGAGATCACAATTAAATACTAATATGATCATGGGAATATTATGAAAGATAAGAAAATTATTGCCTATAAAAGCGACCGAGTCAAAAAAATCGCCTATAACCTAAGGGGTCTTATCAGGGATGTCACTATGCGCGAATGGGGTCGCTTGGGTAGGGAACAAAAAAAAATTCCCTTAGGCAAGATTAAAGTTACTTCTTTAAACGACAGACTGGTTCTAGAACGCACCAAATACAGGGATATTGAAGACGAACGTAGCGATTTATATAGAGCATTGGGTAATTCCCTCTGTATATGTTCCGGATGCCATCAAACTGATAGGGATATGTATTATAATGCCGCTGCTGAAGGCTGGTACTGTACTCTATGTGTTCAAGAATATCGCGATTTTTATCACAAAAAAAAAGCAATTCTTGACCAAGGCGGGTTTGTTGGCGATTTTGACGAATATTTTCACAAAACCTTTTTATAAAATACGAAAATTTTATAAGATAAAAAAAATAAAAAAAATATAAGACCCATGAGTTTTGGGGCTGACGGTGAACTTGATTCGCTGAGGAACCTCGCCTCACATTTCCAAACTAGGAGTAGATAACTACTACGGTGAAAACCGTATTTTAGCAACTGAAACGACACTGCCCTTTTACGCATATTAATGACTTGGGA
>JAUWZR010000318.1 GCA_030615235.1 Promethearchaeota archaeon | reverse complement strand
GGTGATAATAATCTGTTTATAAAACGCTCAATAATAGATATTTTAGAAGTTTTCCAAAAGCGTTTATGCTCGTGTCTTCCCGCAGTATGAGGAATTATAACTGGTCTCAGATTAATATATTTTTCCAAAGTCCAATCTTTAATTTCAATGTTTTTAAATGACCATTTATTAAAGAGTTTAATATCTTTTTTCACTTTACTCATAATTTCCACTTATCTCATTGGTTTTTCTTTCTTGCCTGAGATTAACGCTTGTAAGCTTACTCCGTTTACCATAACTACGCGCCATCGTACACCAGGAAGATCACCTACTGCTCGACCCTTGGCTCCCCCGATCCCTTCCACAACTACTCTATCATGTTCTTCAATGAAATTAAGGGCACCGTCTCCCGGAAGAAAAGCAGTGATAGTTTTTCCATTCTTTTTTAATTGAACACGAACGCACTTTCGAATAGCAGAGTTAGGTTGTTTACTTTCTCTTCCTACTTTTTGAAGCACGATACCTAATGCTTGAGGAGATCCTTCCATAGGGTCAACTTTCTGTTTTAACTTAAGCTTCTTCCTTTTGTATTTAGTTTTACTCCAACGAAGCTTTTTTCGGTTATTCCTTAGCTTCCTTGCAGCGTAGAGCCCTTTTGGTTTTGACATTTTTAAAATTTTTAAATATTCCTTATTGAGATATACCTTAATATCTTCCTTAGAACTTAAAATTTTTGAATTGAGAAAAAGAGTGAACTAATTTTTGGTGTTAATTATTACATTATCAACCTCAAAATGACGTAAAACGAGTTCTTTTATCTTTCTTATCATTGAACCCTCTTTACCGATGGCTTTTCCGCGATCTTGAGGTCGTACGGAAATAATCACGGTTTTTTTCTCGTTTCTACTTTCTTTTACTTCTATGTTTTGAACTTGGATTGAGTTCTTAGTAGTATTTAATATGAATTGAATGAATTGTTCGAGATTATCTGACCATGGAATCACATCAATCTTCTTTTGAAGCTTAGTCATAAGATCCTTCACATGTTCCCCAGCTTTACCAATTGCTTTCCCAACGTCTTCTTTTTTAACTAAGAATATAATTATTTCAGAGTTATTTTCGGGAGATTCAAATATTAAACAATCTTTAATAATAGCGCCAGAAATGTTATTGAAAAGCGATATTAATTCCATCGATTTTCTGTCGAGTTTGATATGTCTACGTATCATCTTTAAACATTCCATTTAGTTTTTAATTATTTTTATCCTTTAAAGTTATTAAATCCGAATCTCCAAAGTCATTTAATCCGATAACCGACACCATATAAGGCTTACCTATAGCTAACCCCAAATCCCACGAAGAACCTTTATACTTATACATAAATATGTTATTTTTTATAAGAGAATTATAGTAACTTAATTGGGTTACCAATTCGGTTGGACAGTTATTTGCGATAATGATCATCTTAAAAGGATCTTGTCTTAGTTGCCTTAAGACTTGCGTTTTACCAAAAATCATTTTACCTGTCTTATAAGCAACTTTGATATTAGTATCAATATCGAATTCTTTTACTTTCTTTCGGGATAAATCGATTGTATCGCTTATCTTTATGTTTTTCCTTGCCATCGTCATAACTTACTGTTTCAGTTTTAAAAATCAAAAATAATGTAATAAATAAAATACACAATAATTTAAAATTTTATCGCATGTTCTCCTATTTCTTGCTTTTTACTAAAAAAAGTGTTACTCAGTATATATATTAACAATAAGAATAGAAATCCTATAAGTTTTTCTATTATATTCTTTCTAAGTAAGCAATATTCAATAATATTTTGCAAGTAACTCTTTGAACTTAACACTATAAACTTCTAAATTTTTTCCAACTCGTTCTGAAATATTTTCCCAATATCGAATTCTTT
>JAUWZR010000019.1 GCA_030615235.1 Promethearchaeota archaeon | reverse complement strand
TGGGTTTTTGATTTTCTTAAATCTGGATTAACGATAAATTTATTAACAATTCCAAAGTTTTCTTTACGATCAGCAAAAATCCAATAGTGTTCGATATTTGGATAAACCTCTGCGGCTTTCCGGGTAATTTCTTTAAATAATCGATCTGGTATCAAATACCTAAAATTTTTTGCCCCACTCATTTATACATCATCTCAGTTATGAGTCAATGTAGCATAAAATTTATATTTTTTCTTTAATGTTATCAAGGTTAGGAATTACGAGATTAAAATAAAAAGAAATTTATTTTATTAAAAATAAACTATTTTAAAACCTATATCACAATATTAAAATAAATAATTTACAGATATAGGCTGAAAACATCATGCAGATTATTTTTAGGAATATATTTCCATTATAACTCTGCGTAGAATCAAAATAATTAGAGCACCTGTAGCCTAGTGGTAAGACGCTGGCCTTGAGTAGATAATATGATCAAGTAAGCCAGTGCGCGTAAGCGCTCGGGGGTTCAAATCCCTCCAGGTGCGTTTTCAATGGCAAACAATACTAATTGGGCTATTAGCGCAGTCAGGTAGCGCATCCGGCTCTTAACCGGCAGGTCGGGGGTTCGATACTTCCATTCAAAAAGTGTGGAGGCGAGATTCCCTCATAGCCCGCTTATTCTCTAATAAAAAGTGATAATACCTTATTATAAATATTGAAATATTACTTCAAAATCAGAGAAATCAAAAGGCTTTAGAATGTAGCCGTCAGCGTCACTTTCTTCTAGATGTTTTTCTACTTCTGAACCTGGTATAGCAGTTAACAGATATACCGAAATGTTTTGAAGCTCTTTACTTGATTTAATCTTTTTGCAGATATCATAACCACTATAATCGGGTAAAATAATGTCAAGCAATACCAACTTAGGTGGGTTATTTTTTAGCTCTTCCAATCCTTTTGTTCCACTAACTACTCCCTTACAGGAAATACCTTTGCTTTCAAAATAGCTTGTTAATAGACGAATAGTAGCTAGATCATCTTCAATTAGTAATATATCGTATTGAGAAGTCTCTGTTTTTATATTGTCCAGAATAGTGATAATTTTATTTTCTAAAAGTATAGATTGATTAAATATATTTTGAATGGTGTTAAAAACATTTTCAGCCATCTCCTCACGATAGTTTTCAATTAAAAGTTGAGAAAATCCTTTGATTGACGTTAACGGTTCCTTTAAAGCATGTGATATGTTTGTGAGAGTTTGATTGTCTATTTTATGCAAATCTTCATTGATTAGAGTAGTTTTTTGCTTAATGAAATAATTAACGCTCTCTCTTATGAGTTTGGAAATGGTGTTATATTTATCTTTATGAGTTTTTATAAACTCGCTCCACTCTTCTTTGGTTTTGTCAGCTACATACAAAGAAATGCGCTCCTTTTCTCTGTCGTATATTTTTTCTCCTTTAAGCCATTTCATAAAACCTTCTGTTATGTTTCCACGCCAATTAGCATACTTATCCGTTGTATCTTCATACTCCTTCATTAACTTTTTCGCTTGTTCGCTATTCAAATCCAGATTTTTTATTTCTTCTTCAGTCAAACTTGGACTTGTGTAATTTTCCTTACCATTTGAATTACTATTGTTCATTTTTTTGTTAGGCATTTTTTACACCTATTACATTTTCAATTGATTTATTTGTCAGTAATATTTTGCTTATTATAATAAATTTTATTTTTGTTAACTAATCTTTTACATTAAAGTAATTCTTCACAAAAAATAAATTCATTCCAATTAATTAAGTTATTTCATATTTCTTTAAAAGTTATCGAACCTAAAGAAAAATCACCGTCTTTATCTTGATGGGGATCATCTATTTAAGTAATACTCAGATTATTTCACTTTTCCATTTAAAATTTCAAATATAACATTGAAATCAGAAAAGTTAAATGGTTTAAGAATGTATCCATCAGCGAGTGTCTCATTCAAACGTTTTTTTATTTCTGATGCGGATATCGCTGTTAGAAAGTAAACTGGTATTTTTTTGTAAGTATTATCGGTTTTTATAGTCTGACAAATATCATACCCACTTAAATCAGGTAAAATAATGTCTAACAATATAACTTTTGGGACTACCATTCTTAATTCCTCTAAGCCTTTTGTTCCACTTATAACTCCCTTACAGATGAAATTCTTACTTTCAAAATAGCTTGTTATTAACCGAATTGTTGCTAAATCATCTTCAATTAATAAAATGTCGTAGGGAGTACTTTCAGGTTGGATATTGTCTAGGAAATTCTTTATAATGTTTTCAAGTAAATTACTCTGATCGAAAATATTTTTTATTGTTTCCTCAATATGTTGACTTAATTTACCCCTGAATTCTTCGCTTTCAAGAAGTAACTGAGAATAGCCTTTAATAGATGTTAAAGGCTCCTTTAAAGCGTGAGAGATGTTAGATATAGTACTCGGGTTCAATTTTGATAGTTCACTTGAAACCCTACTTGAATCTTCTATAAATGACTTAACACTCTGTCTTATTAACTCTGAAAGAGTAGGAAATGTATTTTTATTCTTATTTATAAATTTTTGCCAATCTCCTTTAATCTTGTCGTCAACATATAAAGATATTCTCTCCTTGTCGCGAGTATAGATTTTTTCGCCTTTTAACCATTTTTTAAAACCTTCAGTTATCGCTCCTCTCCAAATAGCGTATTTATCGTTCTCATCCTCATATTTTTTCATGTATCGCTTTATCTTTTCGTCGTTAAGATTAATATTTTCTATTTCTTTTTCAGTCAGTTTAGGTTTATCTTCTGATTTATCCTTACTCGAACTCCTGTTATCCACAGCGGATGCATTTTCTTTCTTATTGAATTTTTTCGGTCCTTGCGATATCTGTTTTTCACCTTAAAAGAAGAATTTTCCTTTAAAAGACGATAATAAGTTCAAAAAAATAGTGTTAGAAGTTTTATTTAAGATTATCTAAAAAGATAGCACGATAACTAATTACTTAATTCAACTTGTTTGAGAATAGAGTCGCAATTTTCGTGCACTAAAATACGATATCGGAATTTTCAAAAAGCAAAATCAAGGAAAACATTTCACCCAAAGTTCAAAAAGCGTCATTTTATTATCCAAATATATACCCTAATGATACATCTATTATTAATTCAAAAAAGAATATTTATATTCAAATTCCTATTTTTCATAGGAATTGTGTGTAAAAAAAATATAAGTACTGCTAAAAACAAATTTTGTATTACAAAAGCATAATATTTAAATACAAATTTATCATTGATTGTGATAACAAATTACAAATTGTGTGTGCGCAAATATAAATATTTGTTTTATTATTCCCTTGAAAAACAAGAATAGTAAAAAAATACGAACGACAAAAAAATTTTATAAACAATAAGTAAAGTGGTATTTTAATATGGTTATTGAATTAGATGTATCGTCAAGTTTATGCCCCGAATGCCAAGGGAGTACTGTTATCGTACAAGAAAGAGGAGAAACTGTTTGTCAACAATGTGGGCTAGTTGTTAGAGAGAGAGGGTTGGATATATCCCATAGTGGGATAAGGGCTTATTCGAAACACGAAAAAGATAGAAAGGAGCGGACAGGGTCTCCTATGTCTATCTTGATGCCAGATATAGGCTTAAGTACTGTTATCGATAGAACCAAAATCAAAAATCCTGATTTACGGAGAGCTGCTAAATGGAATACGCATCTGTCTTGGGAAAAGAGAAACATGTTAATGGCAATTACCGAACTGAAAAGAATCGGGGGTAATCTAAATTTTCCCGAAAGAGTGAAAAAATCTGCTGTTAGATTGTATAAAGAAGTTTTTAAAAGACAACTTTTGCGAGGAAGATCGATAAACGGGATGGTTGCAGCGTGTGCGTACTATGCATGTAAAGACGAAAAGGTGCCAATCACGCTTCAAGAAATATTAGAAGAAGCTTCCATTAACGATAATATCGTAAAAAAGTGCTATAAAATATTAGTTCGTGAGTTAAATTTAAAGATATCACATATTGATCCAGTAACTCTTATCCCGCGTTATTGTGCTGATCTAAATTTAGGAATTGAAGTGGAAAAAGAAGCAATGAAAGTGCTTCGCAACTTTATACTAAAAACCTCTATTTCTGGAAAAGATCCTAAAGGATTATGTGCTGGTGCGATATATCTTGTAGCGAAGTTGAGGAATGTAAAAGTATCTCAAAAAGATATATCTCGCGTTATTTCAGTCACCGAAGTAACTTTGCGTTCAAGATATAAAGAACTTCTAAGGAATATTAGTATTAATTTTGAATCATCGAATTAAAGCATTAAAAATTTATTTATTTCACTTTTTTTTAAAAGAACTAACACATTTTACTATAATATCAATAAATTTCAATATGCTATATTTGCTAGATATTCCACTCTAAAGAACGCGGGAACTTGTAAGGAGAACTATTATATAGTCCGCAACGCCTTCAATAGAATCGGATATTGCTTCCAAAATGTCGAAAATATTGCCAACAGTGAAAATTGTGAAGAAATTAACATCATAATCTGTTTTCTGAAGGTTTTCTCTTAGTTTAATATTTAAAAGGTCTACCTCATGTTCTAGTTGATTTATCTTTTGAGCATACTCTTTCACACTTGTCCTTTCGCCCACTAAATCAATAACAAGCTTATCTAAATTGGCTACCGCTTCTACGGTTGTTTCACTTATTTTTAATATTAGTTTTATTGTTTCTTCACTACTCTGCTCCCAAAATTTGATGGGTATGGTAGTTATTCTACGAGCAACGCCCGTACTACAATTTGCTACATCATCTAATCTTTTTATAAGATGTGATAAATTTTGTCTAATGCTAGGATTTAATTCTCCTTTTGAAACATCTTTCAGTATTTCTCTTCTTATCTTGTCTGCTTCGTCCTCTAAAAGATCAACTTTGTTAAAGATTTCGCAAGACTTTTCAAAATTCTTTTCCTTAAGCAATAGTTTAAGCCCAACTTCTAATTCTCTTACACATTGTTGAACTATTTGAGCATGTTTGATCGTTTTTTCTAATACGTTCAATGCCGTTTCTCTTTTCAGAAATTCTATTAATGAACCCATTTTTATCACACAATTTCTTTTCTTTATTAGTGCTATATATTACTATTACTAAGTATTTTTTATAGTTTATTAGACTAATCCAAACAAATTAAATCCAAAAAAAATCAACCCTGCAAGAATTGCAGCAACTGGAAAAGTTAGAACCCAGTATATAGCCATTTTCCCTAAGCCTTTATAATCAACTTCTTTTCTTTGAGCCACACTCATTCCAATTATGCAAAATACTATTACGTGACTATGGGATATAGGTAAGCTTAATAAGGTAGCAATCATAAGAATCAACGCAGAACTTATTTGAGTAATAAGACTTTCGCTTGGTCGAGAATCCATCATTTGAGATGCTAGATTTCTAATAACATACCGTGCTGCAATATAAATCCCAAGACAAGAAAATACACCACAAATAAATGCAAAGAATACATATTGCTCCAAGTTCAACGTACCTCCATCCAATAATCCATAAAGTATACCTAACGCCTCACCAGAATTTGCTCCCACCCATATCTCAGCAAAAATTACTGCAATTAACAATAACCATTTGAAATATTTCTCAGATTTCTCGATTTGATTTAGACCCTTTAATCTGGATAGATAAGTTTTAGCAAGAATCTTAAAAAGCACATATGTTATGATCAATCCGAAGATTGGAGAAAGGAACCAGCTAAGAATGACATTATTTAATTTTACCCAATTAAACGCTGTTTCAGGATTAACATCTCCATGTGTTAATGCATATACAAATACAACTCCCACTATGCTCCCTACAAGCGAATGAGTGCTACTTAAGGGAATTCCTGCGAAACTGCCAATTACTAACCACAAGATACCACTTATTAATACAGCTAACAACATAAATTCTGTATAAGTTACTGCCTCACCTAATAAATCAGCACCAACAGTTTTTGCTACAAACGCAAAGCTAAAGGAGAACATCCCTGCTCCAACTGCTAAACCACCAATCAGTAAGGCTACTTTGAACTTAATAACTCCAGCTCCAACTAATGTGGATAGAGTTTCATCATTTGCGCCTATAGAAAACGCGAGGGCGATTGCCAAGACAATTAAAACTACTACTACAATTGAAATTATGTCAACTGCCATGGCCAATCAGTTTTTTTAATCAAAGATTAAATATTTTGTTGATAAAAATTGAATATACTCAGAAAAACTTTTAATATGGTCAGCCAACATCATAATATCTTCTATTAGTTCTTTCAAGTAAAGAAAAGTTCTTGATAAGTAATCCATGTCATAATTATACAAACGGTTTAGTAATTGCCACTCTTCTTTTCTCATTTTTCGTCTCTCTTCTTTCACGTCTTCACAAATATCATGAGCTTTACTCAAATCCGAGCCAATATTTTTTACAGCTTTAGTTAAACTATTAGAAATCGATTTTAATGATTTTAACACCTTAATGAGTTGGGATTTAAATTCATTATCTGGAAATACGACTTTGTAGAGAAGCATTTTATTGGCGAAAAATTCTCCTATATTTTTGATATCATTAATTTTAGTGAAGAGTTTTAATCTGTCTGCTTTTGAAAACATTAATTTAGATTTGAAGATTTTAGCCTCAAAAGCTTTCTTGATTTGTACCTCGGTATTTGTCTCTATCACGTAATTTAAATTTTTCGTGAAATTATCAAATTTTTCCTCTACCAGAAATTCTATACCTTCAATTAACTTCAAATTTTGTTCATTTATATTGTCTACAAATAAGTGTGTTAATTCGTCGATATTTAACTTTTTTAATTCTTTCTCAGTTATCTCCTTCATAACGTCCCCAACTTTTTAGTATTCTATATAGGAATAATAATATCTCTGTTAAATTTAACTTTACTTTTTATTTATTAACCTTAAAATATAGTAATAACATGTTAGAAAACTTGTAGCCTTATTTGACATAAATGCTAATATTTTTGTTATATCCCTATAATGCGCAATGTTCAGAAATTCTACTTTTTCCGTTGTTACCATTGTGGAGAATGGTTTTATAGCAATAAAATAATAAAAACGAAAAAATGTTGGAAGTGTAATCGATCTTTTCAGTTTAAAAACTCATTTAAGTTTATAAGAACGGTAACTTTAAAGGATGCTATTAGAATTATCAAGAATGTAAAAATGAAAGGAGAAAAAGAAACTCTTTTAAAATTTCTAGATTATGAAAAAAATTTGAATTAAAAAATCTTTAAAGAAAAAATTATTTAAACCTCTATTCTTCCTTCTCCTAAGACTCTTATTATTATTTATCAAGATGTTTTATGCTTATATTGTGATTTGACGAGTTTTATGAAGATGTATGATGAATTAAGCCTATTTGACAATGCTTTCATTGCAGATTTGTTACGAAAGGCAGGGAACCAAGTTGAATATTGGGATATTAGAGCAACGGTAAGTGAAGGGACAACTATAGATTTCACAGATCAAAGGAGCACGGAGATTTCTTCTTATGAGATGACAAATTGTGGAATAAGAGCTTTTATAAATGGAGGATGGGGTTTTAGTGTTCTCAAGGATCTCAATAAGGATAGTATTAGGTCTAGCTTCTTAAAATCAATAAAGCTAGCGAAATTAACACAATCATTACTAAAAAATGAGTTTAAAATAATCGAAAGGAATCCCATAGAGAAAAGCTTCAAAATTAATTGCAAACTACCCTTATCGGATGTAGATATCGAAGATAAAATAAAATTAGTAAAAAACCATGAAAAAATTGCCACAAGTTCTTCTAAGTTAGTAACAAATACGCGAACAATTTATATGGATGGAGTTAGCAATTATGTCTTTATTAATTCATTTGGAAGTAAAATTAAACAAAAGCTTTCATATTTGCGATTACTAAACATGGTATATTCCCGAAAAGCAGGAATAACCCAGAGATCCATTAATTCTGTAGGAGGTTTAGGTGGATTTGAGATAGTATCAACAGAAAAAGCAGAAAAATTAAGCGAAAAAACGGCTCTGGAATCGATTAAATTACTAGATGCGAAATCTCCGATAGGTGGACAATTTACTATTATTGCTGATCCTAAACTAGCCGGAACCTTAATTCACGAAGCCCTTGGACATGCATGTGAGGCAGATTTGGTCTTAAGTAAAGAAAGTATTTTGAAAGAAAAAATCAATAAAGAAATAGCTTTAACAGATATCAACGTAATCGACGATCCCTCAATGGGACAAGGTAAAAAACTTGGACTTCCTTATGAGTTATTTGGGAGCTACTTTATAGATGACGAAGGAATTCCATCCCAAAAAACAACAGTTATTGAAAAAGGAGTACTAAAAAACTATTTGCATAACTTAGAAACATCATCACGAATGAATTTCCCCCCAAACGGTCACGGGAGAGCTTCATCTAGTTCCGCTAAACCTCAAGTCCGAATGGGGTTTACTTACATTGAACCAAAAGATTGGAACATCGAAGAATTAATACAAGACACAAAAAATGGAATTCTTTGCAAAGATTTTTTGTACGGTTATACTAATCCGACTACTGGAAACTTCCAATTTAAGTGTAAGTTCTCGTATAAAATCGAAAATGGAGAAAAAAAAGAACTAATGAGAGATGTTGCGTTATCGGGAATGATTTTAGAGGTTTTAAAAAAAATAACTGCGATAGGTGATAAAAATACATTCGGTTTTTCATCAGGAATTTGCGGAAAAAATGGCCAGAATGTTCATGTAAGTGACGGTGGTCCATATATCAGAGTTGACGACATCACAGTTGGAGGATTGAATTAAATGGATGAGGATATAGACATATTTGAGCTTGCTAAATTTGCTATTAAAATTGCAGAAAAAAATTATCCAAATTATAAATGTGCTGAAATTTTTGTAGGAAAAAGCGAATATCTTAATATCGAAGTAGAGGAAAATTCGGTAAAATATAGCGAAATCGGGAGAAATCACGGAATTTCAATTAGAATCTATCGAAAGAATGGGTCCATTGGGTTTGCTTTTACAAATAAATTGAATAAAAAAGTAGTGGAAAAAATTGTTAAAAATGCCATCAAAATGATGCGTGTTGGAACTCCTGATCCAAACTTTAAAAATTTGCCTGAAAAATTAAAAAATTATGTAGTGGTTAAAGATTTATACGATAAAAGTATAAAAAGTTTATTAATTGAAGATGCAATAGAATTTGTTAAAGATTTGATTAAGGTTTGTACTGAGGATGACCAAACAGTATCGCAATCTGGAGATTTTACTGCTAGTAGCAATTTTTCTTACATTTTCAATTCAAACGGCATTGAAGTGAGTGGAGAGGAGTCTTTATTCAATATATCGTCAAATATAATAGTGAAAGATACGATGAATGGAGAAGCTTCAAACGGATACGAATCTCAAATGAAAAGAAAGTTAGCTGACATTGATGGGACAAAAACTGCAGAAGAAGCCCTAAGAAATGCTAAGAGAAATCTAGGTAGAAAAAAAATTAAAACAAAAAAAATGCCGGTGATACTTTCTCCTAAGGGGACAATAAATCTAATATTAAATCCAATCGCATCTGCAATTAATGCAGAAATGTACCAATATAAACGAAGTTTTTTAGTTGGCAAAAGAGGAAAAAAGATCGGTTCAGATTTGATAAATATTGATGATCAAGGTATAATTAATGGTAGAGTTGGCTCTAGTGTTTTTGATGGTGAAGGTTTTCCTTGTAGAAATAAAAAAATTATAGTACATGGACTTTTTCTGCAATCAGGATTGTTACACAACAGTTATACCGCCGGAAAGGAGGGAGTTGAAAGCACTGGAAATGCGTCAAGAAGATCATTTAGCTCCGTTCCTTCTATAGGAATAACGAATTTAATTTTTCAATGTGGAACAGCTCAAAAAGATGAATTAATACAAAATGTAAAAGAAGGTATTTTGTTAAACTCAACCGCAGATTCTCCAAATATTGCAACTGGTGATTTTTCAGGTTTGATTTCACAAGGGAATTTGATACAAAACGGAGAAATAAAACACGCTTTAAATGAAACTATGTTCGGTATAAATCTATTAGATTTATTTGAAAATATCACTTCTATATCAAAGGAATATAAGATTTACGGACCTTACTCTGCACCCTATGTAAAAATTGATAATGTTCAAATAATAGGAGCACAGAGTTAGGAAGTAATATTTAATCTTAAATATACCACATCATAAAATCTTCTAACACCTACAGAAGGGATTTCCCATAATTCCGCAATTATACTTTGATTCGTTCCGGCCTCTGAAAAAAAAACATTAAATGCATTCGAAATCCAAGCTGTTCTATGTGGTAAAGTAATTGTCGACGAATTTACAAATGAGATTGCGTTTAACGAGGGTGATGAACTTAGTACAGTATTGTTATCTCCCTTCAAAATTTCTATATGGAATGAAAAATTCCGATTTAAATAATTTCCAACAGAAATATAAAAAGTAATATTTTCATCAACCGCAGCTTTTGTAGGGTAATTTTCTGCTTTTTTGTCAGAATTCAAAATACCAAGATACCAATAACCCGGTTTAGGAGTTAATAAGGCGTAAATTATGAACCCAGATATAACAATGATACCAATTATGAGGAGTAATTTGAGAAGTTTATCAAATTCTTTATAATTTTTTTTTAGACTATTAAGATCTTTTGTATTATCCATTTTTGGCATTATCTTTGAACCAAGCTATTGTTTTCATAAGACCCTCTTTTAAAGGAGTCGTGGGTTGCCAATTTAAGATTCTATTTGCTTTTTTTAAATCAGCACATCTTCTAATTGGATCGTCAATAGGTAATGGTTTAAATGTAATTTTTGATTCTGAATTGGATAATTCTTTGATAATTTTAGCCAATTCTAAGATAGTATATTCCTTATTATTACCTAAATTAATAACCTCTCCAATTGTTTCGTCTTTATAAACAATTTTTAAGAGTCCTTCAATTTCATCAACTACGTAAATAAATGATCTTGTTTGTGACCCATCACCAAAGATAGTTATCTCTTCGTTGTTTAAAGCCTGTTTTATAAAGTTAGGGATAACTCTACCAAATTCCGGACCGAATCGAATCCTGGGGCCAGATGTATTAAAAATTCGAACAATTTTTGTTTTAATTCCATGTTGGAGTTCATAAGCTTTAACGAAAGCTTCTCCAGCTCTTTTAGATTCATCGTAGCAACTTCTGGGCCCTACAGGATTAACATGTCCAAAATATTCTTCAGATGTTGGGATAACATCGTCGGGAGGATTCCCATAAACCTCCGAGGTGCTTGTATAAAAAAATATCGCATTGTGAGCTTTTGCAATTCCCAGAGCATTCATCGTCCCTAAAGTATTACTTTTTAATATAGGTATTGGAAATTTACTAAACTCAAACGGAGACGCTCTACTTGCCATATGCATCACGATGTCGATTCTTTTAATATCACCGATACATATTCCATTTGGATGATGTGTGAATCCAAAAAATACTGGCTCTGAAATATCGTGATTTATGAAGCGGAAATTATCTTTATCCATTAAATGTGAAATATTTTCAAATCTTCCTGAAGATAGATTGTCTAAACAAATGCAATACGCTCCCTGTTTTACTAGTACATCACAAATCCACGAACCTAAGAAGCCTGCTCCTCCTGTAACTAAAATTGTCTTACCACGAAAAGAAATTTCATCGTCTTTTAAACGCTTTAAAATTTCGTTGAGGTCATCATTTAAATCGTATTTCAAGTTAAATTACCTATTTTTTAGAATATTATTTTTGATAAGCGTTTTATTTTTTAAAAAGATATAGATTCTTTAATCCTAATGTTTGAAAATAAGCAATTAACAGAATTACCGTGTTTTCTGACCGCAATATTGACAATATTTAAGTTCTAAAGGGTAAAATTTGTCGCAACTCGTGCATTTTTTTAAAGAATTTTTGATAATCTCTCTCCCAAGCGTCTCAAAAACATTTTCGACATTTTCTCCCGTCTTTGATGACACGCTATGGATATCTCCCTGAAATTTGTATTCATTGAAAAATATTTTAGCATCTTCTTTATTTACTTCTCTTTGGTCTTCTAAGTCAATTTTTGCCTCAATCAATAGCTTAGTTTTAGGATAGTTTGGAACAGAACTAATAGTTTTTACCCAATCATGAAGGTCTTCTAGAGATTCTTTATTTGTTATATCATAAAGCAATAAAGCCCCAGAAGCTCCCGATACATAGGAGGGAAGTAGAAGTCGAAACTTTTTTTCTCCAGCGAAATCCCAAATATTTAAGAGAATCTCAGTATCATCAACAACTACCTTCTTTGTTTCAAAATCTACTCCAATCGTTGATAAAGTTGATTTATCAAATTTGCCTGTCGCATATCGCCTTATGAGAGAAGTTTTTCCGACATTTTTAGCCCCAGCTATGATAACTTTAAATTTAATCAAATTTAATCAAATCACATCAAGTTTTTTTAATAACATTCTAATTATATTACTACTAAAATAAAAATATTAATCTTTAATCATAAAAGTTTTGTTATTAATATTAACTAATTGTTTTTAGGGTTATCTCCATTACTTTTTATGTAAGGAAAATGCTTTTAGTCAGCGATTAAATATTATAAATATTTTAATGGAAAAAAAAAATGTTGTAAAACCATGAAAGATGACTCAAATAAGAAGTTTTTTGGAACTTTATCGCAAAAAGAGCTCCTGAAGTTATATGCTAAGCATGTTAATTCACCAAAAGTACGGTTTTTTAAAGGTGTTGGTCTTGGAGTTATCCCTGGCGAGCGGAAAGGCGTTAAGATTAATATGTTGGAAGGTCTAAAACCCACCGATCCACCTATGGAACTCTACGATTGCCACACATGCGGGGGTGTTTATAATTTAGGGCATGGAAACCCAAAAATAGTGCAAATCCTTAAAGATGCCTTAGATAGTGGATTGGACATAGGTGATCATTTACAATTATCAGAATGGAGAGCTCTGTTAGGGAAAAAGTTAACAGAACTTATGCCACCAGGAATTACAAAGACCACATTTGGAGTTAGTGGTGGTGAGGCAGTTGATACAGCTATTAAATTTTCAAGGGCATATACGAAACGGAAAAAATGCATATCTGCAATTGGAGGCTATCATGGTCATACTGGTTTTGCGTTAGCAACTGGAGATCCTGGCTTTAAAGAAAATTTCCTTTGGAATCTCTCAGATTTTAAACAAGTTCCCTTTGGTGATATTAATGCTTTGAAAAAATTTATTTCGGAGGATATTGCGTGTATCATTCTAGAAACAATCCCAGCATCAGGAGGAGTATTAATTGCTCAAGAGGACTACTTTTCAGAAGTTCGAGAATTATGCGATGATTTTGGTGTTATGATGATAATTGACGAAGTTCAAACAGGACTTGGACGAACCGGCTATTTTTGGGCGATTTATGGAGGACTCTATGAACACGAAAATGTTATACCCGATTTTATGGTATTAGGTAAGGGTATGAGCGCGGGAATTTATCCGATCTCCACTTGTAGTTATAAACCATTTATAGAGAAGGCAGTTTTTAAAGACGACCCATTCGTACACATTTCTACAACAGGAGGTTCTGATTTAGGTTGCGTCGTTGCTTGTGAGATGTTAGATATTCAATCAAATCCTGAGTTTTTAAATCATGTAAAGGAAATGGGTAAACTATTTGGTAAGGGTTTAGAAGAAATCGCAGACGAAAATTCTGAGTTAATAAAAGAAGTGAGAGGAAGAGGACTTATGTGGGGGATGGAGTTTAATAGCGAAACACTCGGGCAATTAGCTATGCTTTCCATAATAAAAGAAGGCGTTCTTCAAAATTATTGCGGAAATAAAAAAGATACGCTCATAATGATGCCACCATTAGTCGTAAAAGAGGAAGAAATCGAAGAGATCTTAAAAATAATCGGCGAAGGCGTTAAAAAGATTAAGCACTTAGTTTAAGCATTAATCATACTCAATTTCGGAGTTATTTTGGTATTTAAATCTACTTAGCTTATATATTTCTTGAGCAATTTTCTTTCCAACATTTTCAACTTTCATTAAATCCCCAATATCAGCGTTAAAAATCTCTTGGAGCGATTTTAATTCTCTAAGCAAGTTTTTAGCTCTAAGACTGTTTATACCCGGAATACCTGCAACGATATATTCTAATAAACTAGTTATTTCTATTGGTTTTTTATCAAACCTTAACTTTAATTCCATTTTAGAGTCTGACTGTTCTTTTTTAGCAAGCTGATAAATAAACATTGCAGAGTCAGATGGATTGTTTGTTTTATAAATAGTAATTCCTAAATTCAAAATTATTGATGTAATCGCACCATAGAGTGCGTTTTGGTTAATGTTTGAATTTATAAAAGGATCTCCTTCTAATATTAATATGGGCCTGACAAAATTGCTTTTTAACTCAAATAGTTCGTTAAATAATCTCCCATCTTTGACGGAATCGTTAAAGTCTTTTGCTGATTTTCTTTCAATCCCAACTCTTTCTGAGAGTATATAGTCTGCAACAGGTAATTGTTTTAGTTCTAAACTAACTCCCATAAGGGATAATGCTCTAACAACAGCAGAGGCAGTCTCTCTATTATCACAAATTATTGTGTAATCCTGAGCACCCTCAATCTTCTGGATAGACGAAGTATCTGAAATATTTTTAAAATTACTAGAGTCCTTAATGTCTTCGTCTTCTTTTATAAAATTTAAAATATTTGATTGTCCTGCTTTAGAACTTGAATCATTTTTTTTCATGGTTCGTAAACTTTGATTCATAACCCGTTCCTTAGCCTTTTCAGCCCAATAATATCCTTCATCACGAGTACCTTCAGCCATTAATAATAAAACCTTTCCTTCCTTTTTTCTTCCAGTTCTTCCACGACGTTGAATAGAACGTACAGCACTTGGTACGATATCATAAAATATTACTAAATCACATTCCGCTATATCTAAACCTTCTTCTCCAACACTTGTAGCAATTAATGTGTTATAAATTCCTTCTTTGAAGTCTTCAAGTAATTGGATTTGTTTTTTTTGAGTTAGACCTTTATCTAGAGATTTGTTAGCTTGTCCTACGAATTTATGAGCCCTTATAATTTTGTCTCTTTCAATAAATTTAACTATATTGTTGACAGAGTCTCTAAAATGACAAAATACTAATATTCTCGAGTCTCTATTTTCAATGATCTGATTATGTAAAACTCTCGCAAGTTTTTCTAGTTTAGGATGAACAATGCCTTTTTGTTTGTTAGTTTCAATTAACCTAAGAACGCGCTTTATGTCAGAATCTCCAAAAAGTTCTTTTAGTGATTTATTTGCTGTGTTTTGTTTTATTTTTTTAATGTTTTTTTTCATGTAACCATCTAATGCGCTTACTCCTTGAGTCTCAATAAGCTCATCCATATGGGATAATCTTATCGCATTTGCTATAGATTTTTTCGCATTAAATAATCGAAACTTCTCCTCATCTGTTCTTGCAGATGAAATTCTTCCATTAATTACTCTGTCTAACGCAAGCAAATCTTTTCTAGTAACCTTAGTAATATCTGACGAATTTAGTAATTCTTGTTGTTTTAACCATTTATAAATTGTTCTTAATTTACCTGTTATTATTATTTTGATATCCATAAATTCACTTGGAAGCTTAACCTTTATCCATTCGTTATCGACCTTATAAATGTAAGGTTTCACATCCGAATCTTGTTCTGTTCTAATTTCGACACGGTCGATGAATAAATTCTTTTTTATTTCGCTAATCTTCTCTTCCGTAGATCCTGGACTTGCGGTAAGCCCTAAAATTTGATAATTCTTAGCAGTTTCTACATACTTCTTAGCAATAAAACAATACGCGTAATCTCCTACACTCCGATGACATTCATCAAAAATAATTAAAGGTACATTCTCTAACGAATAAAGATTGGAAATAATATCATTTTGAAGTACTTGTGGTGTCATAAAAGCAATTTCTAAGTCCTTCCATATATCTCTCCTTTTCTCTGGTGATGTGGTTCCAGTAATTACTTTTAAGTTCTCCTCAGGAATAACCGTTAAATCTAAAAAAGATTTATAATGTTGATTTACAAGTGGCTTGGTTGGAGCTAAGAAGATTATTTTAGAATTAGGCGTTTCTGATAATCTGTGTATAGCTAACATTAGAGCTATAATTGTTTTTCCTAATCCCGTTGGAATGACAACTAAGCAGTTTGTATTAAGGCAATTTATAAATATATTTTCTTGATATGCTCTCCTCAGAACAAAATTTTCCTTTAAAAGCGGGTGGGATATAAAGTCTTCTTTATTTGATACTCAAATCACCAGTAAATATCATAACGAAACTCTTTCAAAGAGATATAGCTTAGAAATTTATTAAAGTTACAGAGTCTATAGAATCTCTTAAATTATATTAATACCTTTTTAATAATTAAACTATTATATTAATTCACAATAGGCTGCGCGAGTGGTTTAGACGTATAACGACACTTTCTAATGTTTAATTCTGGAAAGCGTTAAACGTTCACACCGTGTAAATTTTCGCTAATTCAAGGCGTAAATCTCGACGGTCGGGGGTTCAAAAGTTTGAAAAATTCTTTTAAACTGAAAAATTCCCCCCTTGCGCACTATCACTATTCACGCAAAAACAATCGATCTAATCGATATCAGAAGAAAACCAAAAAAGTTTTATTTTAAAATACATTTTAAAAGACAGTTACTAATTCTTAGGTTTATGCTATGTCTTCTTTTTTAGAATCTCGTGAATTGAGGAAGTTATATAAAAAAGTTCGAAAAACGATTAAAGTTGGTTCAATATTTCTTACAAGATATGAAAAAGCCAGAATTACTGGTGCTAGGGCTTTACAAATCTCGTTCGGAGCTCCTATCCTAATTGACAAGCCTAAAAATGTCATAGACCCAATTAAAATCGCACTACTAGAATTAAAAGCAAAAATCTTACCTTTAACTATAAGACGGCAATATCCAAGCGGAGAATACCAAGATATTTCCATTAATGCGTTGATTCTTAAGAAGGATTGAGAGTTACGGTTTTATTGAAGTCTATATACCCCTCTCTCTGTTAAAATGTACACATCTTTCCCTTCAACCAATTCTACTTCTAAATAACCTTTCGACACTAAAGAATCTAAGATTTTTTCCAAATCTGCTTTATTGAATGGTTCAATACCTAAAGGAATCCTACTCTGATTTACAATAATCGCGATTCGCGTTAGGAACATTCTTTTATTAGTAAAAGATTCAAGAACCGTAAGTTCATCATTTGTAAGGCGTTCAAACTGATCGTGTTCTAAATATTGTTCTCTAAGAGTGTTTGCTAGGTTTTGTGTCTGGGGACTTATTTCTTGTTTCTTTACTTCGACATGCTTTAATTGGACGAGGTCTTTTGCAACTGGAGTTTTCTTTGACTGAGCCATTTGTTCGATGTAATCTCGAATTTTTTCTTTATCCGCCGAGTCTTTTTTCACCTTATCGCGTTCGTTTTTATTTTCCATACTAATACGATAAGGAATTTAATTATAAAAATTTATATTTAATTAATGAAAGAAGTCGTCAAGCTAAAGAATGGAGAAAATTTTCTCTTCAGACATGCCGTTGAATCTGATATTGATGGCATTTGGAACAATTTTAATGAAGTTGTTGATGAAGGAATCTATCTTCCGGTGTTCTTTCCTGTTAGATCAAAATTTGAAAAACAATCATGGTTTCAAAATATTAAAAAAGAAAGAGAAATATGTATCGTAGCAATTCATCCAACACTAAGAAGTCCATATAATATTTTAGGCCAATGTGAGATATCAAATCTCGAATGGGATGCTGCTACTCATGTTGGTAGCTTAGGCATAATTGTTCAGAAAAAATTCCGAGATTTAGGCATTGGCTTTAATTTAATCGATAAAGCCATCCGCGAATCAAAAAGATTATACAATAAAGAAAAAATAATTCTAAGCTGTTTTTCAGATAATGAGAGAGCTCTCTATCTTTACAAGAAAATTGGTTTTAAAATGGTCGGGATAAGGAAAAAGCAATTTTACATGGATTCGGACTACTATGATGAAATTATGATGGAACTTTGGATCGACGATTACCTAAATAAGAATACTTGATGATTGGAGTCATTCGGAAAAATCGTATTTTTCCATTATTTCCTCTAATTTAATTAAGATCTTCTGTATACACAAATGGTTTTTTGAGGTCTCAAAAACAAATATTTTGTTTACACAAATTAAGGCAAGAAAAACAACAACAAACAATATGTGCATTTATTTCCTTCGATCTCAAAGATAAAAAATTAATTGTTCGAAAGAAGCACTCTAAGATATCTCATTTTTTTTGTAATAAAAAAAATTTATATATACCAAATTTATTATTATGATAATTTGAATTTGTTATAATTTATCGATATTATTATACCTATTAAAAAATATAATATGGGTAAACGACAAACAATCAAAAAACCGTTTTGAATAAGAAATAAAGTTTTTATAAATATAAATTAAAAAGCTGAATATTATGGCAGAAGAAGAAAGTTTTTTAAACGCGAAAGCCTTAGTAGTCGATAATGGAACTGGAATCTCCAAGAATGGCTTCGCTGGTGAAGACCAACCTCGTTCTGTATTTCCAACTCTTATTGGCTATCCAAAATATGAATCGATAATGACTGATGTTGAGCATTACACTCGTGAATACTATATCGGAGAAGAAGCAATGCAATTAAAAGGTGTTCTAAAGCTAATGTTTCCAGTAGAACATGGTATTATCGAAGATTGGACAGCGATGGAAAAGATTTGGCATTACACTTTTTATACAGATTTGAGAATCGATCCTAGCGAACACCCGGTTCTATTAACTGAAGCTCCATTAAACCCAAGACCTAACCGAGAAAAAATGGCTGAGATTATGTTTGAAACCTTTAACGTTCCAGCCCTTTATGTAGCAATGCAGGCAGTTTTATCTCTATATGCTTCTGGTCGAACGACCGGATGCGTCATAGATATTGGGGATGGAGTATCTCACGTAGTACCTATTTTCGAAGGCTTTGCTCTAAGTCATGCAATCCAAAGAATCGATCTTGCTGGCCGTGATATCACAACGTACCTACAAAGATTACTCCGGCAAAAAGGATACTCTTTTACAACTTCTGCAGAGAAAGAAATTGTTAGAGATATCAAAGAAAAACTCTGCTATGTAGCAATCGATCCAGAGAAAGAGATGATGCTTTCAAAGAAAGTTGCTGGAATGGAAAAAAGCTACATGCTTCCTGACGGAGAAACTATAAATGTAGGTGTCGAACGATTTTTAGCACCTGAATGCTTCTTCAATCCATCAGTAATCGGGAAAGAATTAGAACCTCTCGATGATGTAATTGTCGGTGCTATTTCAGAATGTGATGTCGACCTTCGTAGAGACCTTTATGGCAATATTGTGCTTTCTGGTGGTTCAACAATGTTCCCTGGAATCAAGGAAAGATTAACTAAAGAAATTAAAGAACAGATTCCAGAATCAGTTGATGTAAAGAT
>JAUWZR010000161.1 GCA_030615235.1 Promethearchaeota archaeon | reverse complement strand
ACAAGAATCAATTGAAGGTCTTTATTCACAGGTAAAAAACATCATAAAAACTAAAAATGGAAATTGTTTACAGGAGGCAAAAGATTTAATATCTTGGTCGTTAGTTGATAACGAATCCGAACTATTTTCTCGCCCAATTGTTTGGATCTACATGCCATTATATGTCATGTTTATTGAAAACGAAGAAATACTTGAAGAAAAGATGGTTGCTGTATACCCCGGATTTATAACTGATGACCCAGATAACAGGTATCAAGAAATTTCTGGGGCTATGCTTAATTTAAAAGAAACTGTTAATGAACGAATTGAAGAAGACATGGCTCTAAGATCAAATTTTGAGTTTTCAAGTGAAAACAGAAATCTACTTAACGATCAAAGCCTTCCAAAAAAAATCCAACAAGGAATTTCAATCCTAAGAAGAAGTACGGTATTAAGCGAACAAATGGAAAACGATTTAAGAAGTAAGTTAGATTTAATATTTACTCGATAATATTCCTTCAAAATAAAATGTGTGGAAAAAAAATAGACATCAAGAAGAAATTAAACTTAAAAAAAAGAGCTTTAAGATCTTATTTTTTACACATTGAAAAGGATAGTGGAAAGGATAAAATAACCGATCTACAAAAAAAGATTCTCAATAATGGGATGGTATATCTCCAGATGAGATTACCTATAGAAAAAATTACTAAGGAGTTTGAAAATACTTTAAGGGAAAAGATTGAGAAAAAGATATTTCAGGCAAACATTCGCGAAGCTGAACTCAAAGATCTCTCAGTTATTACTGACATCTATAACAAATCATGGCTAACAAGTTCTACACCGTTTAGACCGATTCAAAGGGAATCCCTTAAAATAATTTTCAACGACCAAAATACAGTATTTCTTATCGCAAAAGTGTACGATAGTGACGGAGGTTTTGTCATTTTAGATTTTGAAGGCGAAAATAATGAATATGGAGTAATTGCGGGTTTAGGAGTTTTACCAAGATTTCAAGGGAAAGGATTAGGAACTATTTTGGGTATGGCCGCGTGGAATTACTTTAAAGAGAAAGGTTTGAAAGAATTAAGATGTGAAGTATACAATGATAATCAAAAATCTTTTAACTTCATTAAAGGATTAAATTTTGAAGAATTTGGACGCATTGTCTACCGTAAAGAAGATTTTGAATTAGATTAAATTCTTATTAATTATTTTATCACAATAAATTTAGTTGAACTACTCAATGTCAAGCTCAAAATTAAACTTAAAAAAAAGAAAAATACGAAGTTATTTCCTAAGTGTTGAAAAGAAGGATCAAAAAGAGGACGAAGTCGGACCACTAGAATATATCCAGATGAAATTACCAGTTTCAGATATAACTCCTGAATTTGAGGAAAACCTTACAAAAAAAGTAAAAAGCAATATCCTTAGAGCAAAGATTAGAGAAGCCAATGAAGAAGACCTCCAAAGTGTGAAATACCTCTATGATAGATCTTGGTTAACTTCACAAACACCGTTTTCGGCAATTTCGGTAAGTTCGTTGAAAACTATTTGGGAATATCCCGAAACGATAATATTAGTCGCAAAAGTATATGGCTCTGATGCTGGGTTCGCTATAATCGATTTTGTAGGTAAAAATCGAGAGATTGGTGAAATAGGAGGTATGGGAATAATACCCCGTTTTCAAAGAAAGGGTCTTGGAACTGTAATAGGTATGGCAGCATGGAACTATTTTAAAAAAAAGGGTATAAAAGAACTCAGGTGTGAAGTATTTAAAGGCAATGCAGTATCGTATCAATTCATTAAATCTATTGGTTTCAAAGAATATGATAGAAAAACATATAAGAGTGAAGATTTCTTCTCAGAATCATAAGAAAGTTATAGATTCAGGAATAAGCCATTCTTAATAGCTTACATTGTTTTGTTAGGATTTTTATTATATTTATGGCAAAAATATGGAAATTTTATACTTTCTTTTGATTGGAAGCTAAATATAATAGATGAGCGTCTTATAAAGTAGCGTTTTGATTTTCTGTATTTTTCAATGAGTTAATTTTTCCATCTATAATGGTTTTGTTATATTCGTCTTCTAACTCAGCGTAAAGTTTTTTTGCAATTTCAAAATTACTGAGTGCAAGATCGTATTTCTGGCTAGAAATATAAATATCTCCTAACTTATTATGAATGTCTGCTCCAATCTTGGATTTATTTAAATTCTCAAATAATTCTAAGGCTTCTTCATATAACTGAATAGCTTTTTGATCGTTTTGTAAATATTCTTGAAAGATTTTTGCGATGTGATACTTCATTTCACCTTCCTTCGCCTTATCTCCAAACTTTTGAAATATGTCTTTAGAATAACTGAAATAATCTATAGCTTTTTTATCTTCGCCTTTTAGCAAATAATACTTAGCTAGAGCTTCCAAAACAATTCCTTCTTTAATGTTTTCTTGAATTTCAAATGTTCTTACAGCTTCTAAACTTTTCAATAGGCAATTCTCCGCCTCTAAATTGTCCCATAAAGAATGTAAGTACCCCAGATAAAGAAAACACTCCCATTCTAATTTTTTTATTATAAAAATTGATATATGGTTTTTAATCCTATCGACAAGCTCTAATGCACTTGTTAAGCAGTTAAAAGATTGATCGTAGTATTCTTCTCCAAGATGATAGAACATTTTTCCATACTTAGTACGCGTTTGGATTACTCCATAAATATCATCAGTCTGAACAAAAAAGTCGAGATTACGCTTCAGAATTCTCTTTACACGGTCGTAGTCTTCTAAGGATAGCAATATCTCTACCAGATTACTAGCCGTTTTTATTGCTTCTAATTCTAGGTTTTCACCATCAGCTAAAGTTAAAGCCTTTTGATAATATTTATTAGCGTTCTCTAAATCATTTATTAAGTGATAAACATTCCCTAGGTTATTCAATACTTGGATTTCTTTTATATGATCGTCAATTTCTTCTATAAAACTTAGAGCTCTATCAAAATGATATATTGCCTGGTCAAAAAATCCAGTTTCTTCATGAATAAGGCCAATTTCGTTATGAGTTATGATAAGATTTATTATATTTTCCTCTTCTTTAAAATTCTCTAATGCTAATTCTAAATTTTTCAAAGCGTTTGAGAAATCTCTCTTTTTATAAAAAAGGCCTGCTTTCTTGAGAAGTAAATTACCCATGTTTTTTCCAATTCTCTCGCTATCAGTAAGTTGACTTTCGAGTTGAGATAACTCGTATTCAATAGTCTCATCATCGATTATGTTGACATCGAAAAATTCCTCTTCTTCTCCAAAACCGTTTGCGTAAATTGATGTTCCGTCAGGAATCGGTCTCACCCGATTATAATATAAATTGGTGATATCCGCGATTAACGGTTTATTACAATTACGACAATAACTCCAACTAATTTCTATTGGGCTCCTACAAAATGGACATTTATTCATTAGGAAGTGTTTATTTATTATTTAGTTTAATTTAAAATGATAATTCATTCATATATAATTTTTTAAATTAGGTGTAAAACAAAAAGACTTTTTATTGGATTAATTGTGTGAGTTTCTTGCCGTATTGAGGTAATTATTTAACTCTTTATTAATCTCTTCTTCACTTAATCCAAGCGAATTTAAAAGGATTCTAATCTGTAAAATTGAATTTTTTGCCCTTACTTTATTAGCAATGCTCAAAGCTTTTATATACACATCTTTTGCCTCGCTCATCCTATATTGATATACCATTACTTCTCCAATGTAGCTTAATCCTTTAAGAATTGATTCTGTATAGCTTGATTCGATTGCTTTATTTGTTCCTTTTTTAAAATGGATTATGGCTTGATTAAAATCGCTTTCTTTTTTCTTTATAATACCTAGATTAAAATAAGAAGTTATTATGCCCTTTACATCATCTAATTCTTTAAAAGCATTGAGAGATTTTTTATAAAGCTCATATACAATATCCCAATTTTCTTGTGTTTCATAAATTTGAATTAGATTCCCCAAACAATCTAGTAAACTGATTAAATCATTGTTATCGGAGCATAAAGCGCTACATTCAAGTATAGTATCGCAAGCTTCATCATATTGGTTTAATTTGATGAGACTATTCCCAATACCTTTTAAACAAGTGATTTGCTCTTGAACTTGTTTTAATTCATCATATATATCGAACGCATTTTTATAGAATTCAATTGATTTCTGGTAGTCTGCCTTTTTATAATAAAGCGTACCTAGTACACCATAAACAGCTGCTTGCCCTAGTCTATCTTTCTCTATTTGAAAGTATTTTAAACATAGCAGATAATTCTTTTCGGATTCCTTAAATAGTTCTAATTGTAGCTGAATTAAGGCAATATCACTTAGTTCTTTGATGTAGTTGGAGTCCTTGCCAATTTTCTCCAATTCCTTCAAATTAACTAATTTTTCTTGTAGTAGAGCCTCTAATTCTTTTTGGGTATACTCATTGTTGTTTTCAACCATAAATAAGAAGGAAAACTAATTAATTTTAATTAAACTACCATATGCTATAACATATCTTCTAAAATAATTGCAGAATCTTTTACATATTGAAAGCACTTCTTTTCAAAAAAATCATTTCGATCGTAGTAGTCTTTTCCTTCAGGTGTATTAATATCACAATCAAGCAATTCTTTACAAACTATTGAGCTATGAATTTCTTGAAATCGATTTGAAAATTCTCTTATAACCTGGTATGTCTTTTCTCTCGCTTCTGTATCGTTACTTATTCCCATACCATATTTTAAACCAATAACCATAAAAGCTCCAGTCACAGCACCGCAAGTATTTTGTAAACGGCCCATTCCACTTCCAAAACCAGTAGATATTTTTAAAGCTTTATCCCGATCTAATCCATAATGAGTTGCATAAGTACCGAAGATTGATTGAGCACAGTTAAAATCTTCTTTAAAACTTAAAAGAGCTTCTTCTATTCTTGACATTTTAAATAATTGCGTTTTGGTATAAATAATACATTTTAAACCTATAAGAAATATAAAATTTCTTATCTATTATATATTTAGAGATTGATAAAGCCAACAATTTCTGACCAAAGGTAAATTGTATGAAGGTAAAAGCTAGATTATTTGATAAACTTGATGAAAATAAGGTTAAATGCCATATATGTGCTAATGAATGTACTATACTATCAGGTAAGGTAGGGATATGTAGAACAAGAAAGAATTTTGAAGGTGAATTGTACTCCTTAATTTATGGTTCTATGATTTCTTCTGGCAGTTTAGATCCAATTGAGAAAAAACCCCTTTATAATTACTGGCCTGGTGCTACTGCTTATTCGATTGCATCAATTGGGTGTTCTTTTAAATGTCAAAATTGCCAAAATTGGAATATAAGCCAAGCAAATCCAACAGATAACGGAAGAGATGGCTATTATGACCTTAAGGGATACGAGGGTCGAGGAATGTCATTAGTTGAAATGACACCCGAACAATTAGTGAAAAAAGTCATTAAAAGTGGTGCTAAAACCCTAGCATATACCTATAATGAACCACTTATTTGGCATGAATGGATATTAGATACAACTAAATTGCTTAATAAAGAAGATATAAAGACTATATTAGTAACAAACGGGTATTCTACACCAGAAGCTACAAAAGAGTTAATAGGAGTAGGGATAAATGCAGCAAATATAGATATTAAATCTATGTCAGATGAGTTTTATAAAACTATTTGTGGTGTTAAATCAGTACAACCTGTATTGGATACAGCAAAACGATTTAAAAGTGGGGGGATACATGTAGAAATAACCAATCTCATCATTCCTAACTTGAACGATAGCGATACTGAAATAGAATCGCTCTCTAATTGGATTGTTAAGAATCTTGGAAAAGACACACCTACTCACTTTTCTGCTTATCATCCCGATTTTAAGCAACCTTCTAAGAAAAGAACTCCATTTGAAACATTAGACAGAGCGTATAAAATCGCCAAAAAAGAAGGTATCAATTATGTGTATGTCGGGAATA
>JAUWZR010000136.1 GCA_030615235.1 Promethearchaeota archaeon | reverse complement strand
TTGAATGAACTTGCTCTCCAATAGTATATACATAAGATTTAAATAATCTATTTGGTAAACTAGATTGGAATTATTAATGTATTTAGGGGGAAATTATAATGAAAGCAGTAAATGTATATGAAATTTTTTTAACAATCGTGGGATTCTCTGCCTTATTTGCTTTAGGCTACGTGATCCTCGTTATTGCAAGTCTGTTTTTTCTCTAATTCAAATTAAAAAGATAATAAAAATAAGTTCAATTAAGCTTTTTTAATTATGATGTAGTAATCTTCCCCTTTGATTTTAAACTCCAGTACAGAGTCTCCATGCTTTTCGACATATCTCTTAATATTTTCCCCTGATTCTCCAAAATCACCGGTTACTTCAAGGATATCCCCAGAATCCATTTCGCTTATTTTTTTTTTAGTTCTAGCTACGGGTAATGGACAAACTAATCCACTGCAATTCAATGTATAAGACTTACTAATAATTTATCACCCGTTTCACTTTTAACTGAATAATATATTATCGGCTTCTACACACATGTTAACAAAGCCGTTCATGGTGGTTATTTCAATACCCGGAATTAGTTCCTCAGCTGCGACGCCTCTCGCTTTAGTACACACGCCACAGGCTTTAACAATTCCACCTTCTTTTATTACATCCTTAACCCACTTTTCAATGTTGTCATAAGAAGAGGGATTCTGATTTTTTTTTCCTACAAACACTCCATCTTCGACTAAAAAGATGTTTATTTTATGTCCTTCTAATAACGATGTATATGCGAACCTTAGCATTGTATAGGGTCTTTCGGAAGTATAGGCACCATTACCAATTACGATTGTAAAAGTTTTTATCTTATCGGTCATGTTGGGTCAAATTTTTAACTAATTTAAAACGATAGGTTATATAATAGAAATTAAAAAGTATTTATTAATTTTTTCGTATTAATTTATTTATTATTTCGATAAATTATTTAATATTGTAAAGGTGTTACTTATTTGAACAAGAGAATCATTTTTAACTTATCAGTAAAGAAAAGACGATAGGACGATGAAAATCGAATATCTAAGAAATTTTATAAAATTGGCGAACTACAAAAGCTTTTCAGAATTGGCACGCGACCTTCCAATTTCCCAGAGTACTATATCTCACCAACTTTCTCAACTAGAGAAAGATTTTGGGGTAACCTTGATTAACAGGAGCACAAAAAAGTTCGAAATAACAGAAGCTGGAAAAATCGTATTAGATTATTCACAAAAAATTATTGATTCATTTGATTCGTGCGTTATGGATTTAGAAGAGTATGGAAACGCAAAATTTGAAGAAATCGTAATTTCGGCATCCACAACACCAGGGTCTCATATTTTACCAAGATATATTACAGAGTTCCGAGATAAAAATCCCAATGTGAATTTTAAAATTAAAATTAATAATTCTTTAAAATCAATAGAAAGTATAGTTAAAAACTTGGCAGATTTTGCTGGAATAGGAAGTTTTATAAATTACAATAAGGATAATTTTGACTTCATTAAAATTGGAGAAGATCAGCTTAAATTTATCTGTTCTCCTAATCATAAATTACTTGAAAATACAAAAGGTTTAGTTAATTTCACAGATCTCGTTAAATTCCCTTTTATTTGGCGAGAAAAAGGCTCAGGGATGAGGGATACGTTTGAACGCCAATTTCCAGATTATAAAAAGCTAAAGATTAAACTCGAGATGAATGACAACGATTCTATTATTTCAGCAGTTAGCGAATCGAAATATATTAGTATAATGAGCGAAATGATAGCAATTAATGCTGAAAAGGCAGGTTTAATTAAAAGTCTAGAAGTTAAGGGTTTTCCTCAGATTGTAAAAAGAGATTTATTATTCATCAAATCAAAAAATAAAGAATTGAGCGAACAAAAGGAGAAATTCTGGGATTACATAAAAAAAAAAATATGAAAAATATTAGAGATAGTTCTTCTATTTAATTAGCCCTGCATTGTCAAAATTTAAGAAATAACTAATCTTCTCTTTGAGGGGATAAATGCCTTCTTTAAATAATGTGACAAGAAAGATAGTTACGAATATGAGAGATCCCAATCCCGGAACAAAATTTCCCATGTTATCGACTAAAGTTGATTGAGGATCGAAAGAAATAATAGTAAATATTAACGATGCAACCGCAACGAAGATTGATAGGAATGAGATTACAACTGCAGTTTTTTTGCTGATATTTAGATGGAGCGGTCCGATATCTAGGCGAAAATGTTTAGGTTGGACTATGATAGATAAAACGCTGTGGTTTATAATATTGTCTTCAAATTCGATATAGACGTGTAAATGTCTCCTTTCTCCCATTTTCTTTTCTTTTTTAGTTCTGTTCTTCTTTTTAATGGGTAATACCGAGAATATCATAACTGGGGGATTTACCGCATCCTTACTTATCTCTACTTTTCCAAATAAAGGATGTACAGAAAAGCCTGCTCCTTCCACTTTTAAGTTTACTATAGGAGGTTCTTTTTTTGTAGTAACTATTCTAAAGGAAGTTTCAAAAACTGTTTTACCTTCTTCATCAACGATTTTGAGCTCTTTATGGGAAAAATAAACATAAAACAGATAACTTGATTGCTCCATCATGACAGAATAATATTGAAGTCCCATATTTATATCGTAGGTTGTTTGTTGAGGTTCTTCCAGAATAGGTTCTGCTACTTGTGATGGTCCTTTTTCTTTTTCTTCTTCTGATTCAGGGGCTTCTCCAAACCCACCTAGGAAATCTATTGCTGCTTTTGAAGGCGCTCCACCCGAATCTCTAGCTGTTTTTGGAGGTGGTCCGCTTGGAGCTCTAGCTGGTAGCGAAGCCGGTGCAGGAGTTGAACTAAGCGATTCACTTGGAGCATCATCGAAACTGCGAGCATCCTCCATAAACATGTCTTCACCAATTTCCTCTTCTTCAATAGTCTCTTCATCCGCAGCATATTTCATCTTTTTAGATTCTTGTCTTCTTGCTCTTTTTTTAGCTTTAGGAGCATCCAATTTACGTTCTTTTTTCTCTTGTATCTCATACATTTTTCCTGATTTTTTGCCTAGATCTTCATCTTTCAGCTTTTCAGAAAGTGTTGTCAATTCCTCTGAGATGATCTTATCTTCTTTTCCTTTAGCCTTTTCTTTTTTAACTTCTTTCTCTTTTTTAGAAATTAGATTGAGGTTTTTAAGTTTGGTCTTCTCAAGGATAGGTGTGAGGGTGACGAAGTCTACAAATGAAATATTCGTTCGATTTAATTGAGTATCTCCAAGTGAATTGTAGATATCATCTAAAATCTTACTTATCTTAGCATTCTTTTTATAATTTCCAATAAAGATAAAATCAAGAATATATACTGAAAGAATTTGAGTTTTCTTGTCATAGAATATTTTATTTGTTTCAATTTTAAGTTCTTTAATTGCTTGTAAAGTTTCCATATTTAACCCTACAATATTTTTATTATTTATTTATGAATTTAAATCTCTTAAATAAGCTTTAAATTCTAAGACGTACTTTTTTATATCTTTTAATTTTTCAATTTTTATATCTTTACCTATAATTTTTTCTATAGCATCATTCATCAATTGAAGGTCTTTATAAGCCTTAAAATTATCGTAGGAAGTAGATTCGAAGTTGGATTGCCAAGGCTTTAATTTTGGTCTGGATTCTATTCCTCTTAACTCCCATCTAATTTCGTTTTTAAAAGCTTTCGTTAGCGGCTTTATGCTAAATTCATCCCACTTTTGAATAATCCAAGGTGCATACGTGTGAAGTTTGTCATAATCTAACTCCAAATCGTCTTTCCATTCAAATTGATGGTCCCAATTTGCAGTTGCGACAAAATTATTGTTAAACGTTTTTTCGAATGGGAAGAATCTCCAAGAATTTCTATTGATTTTCTTACTTTTAAAAGGAATTCCTTCTGCGTATTGAAAATAATACCCCATTACATGAAAATCCTCAGTATTTGTTGCACTTAAACTCAGGTAGACCTCGATTTGAGCAATATCTATTTTACTTTTAAAGAGTTCTTCTTGCAGTAATTTATATAGCACATTTTTTGCTTTGTTTGGATGACATTTTCCAGAAAAAACGGGATAATAAGTAAAACAATAAAAAACATTAGTTTCATGAGGCTCTCCTTTGTAAACTTCTACCCAATTTTCTAAAGGCTTGATTAAAACGTGAGAACGTAGGTAAATAAAAATTAATACAATATCCACTATAGCAATAATACTAATTACTACAATAAAAAGAACCAGGAATACTTCTGCTACTCTAAAGATTACAGATAATGATACAAAAATGAACAAACTCCCTGAAAGAAAGAAAAAAGCTATTAAAGAATTCAACGCTTCATGTTCTTTGTCCTTCTTTGAGTACAGTAAAGTTGGTGAGCTATCAATAATTATTTTCTTGCTAAATTCATCAATGAAATCTTGAAAATTTACTTTTTTCCAATCTGAATCTGACATTTTATTCAGAAAAAAACTTCAATTTTATAGATTTAATTTAATCTCAATAAGGGTTACTTATTTTTATACTTTAGTAGGTAATTAAGGTCGTGTTTTAACTGCTTTCTCTTAAATTCAAGCAATAGGTAAATTAAAAAATCGTACCTCTTTTGAAATTTTTAATTAATATAGTTCATTAATTCTCTTGAGCTATTTATGGTGGATTTTGAAGATTTTCTTAACTATCTCAAGTCTCAAGATTATTATTGCGGCCAAATATCTCACATCGAACATTTACCAGAATTAAAACCTCGATTTGAAAATCTGGATAGACCTTTAAGAAAAAGGCTAGAAAGATGGTTAGATAATAATGGTATTCGATTATGGAGACATCAAGCTGAAGCAGTGAATTCCATCAGGCAAGGAAACAACACTGTAATCGTTACTTCAACGGCATCTGGAAAATCTTTGTGTTACAATTTACCAGTATTGGATACTCTATTAAATGACGAGAAAACTACTGCCCTATATCTTTTCCCGACTAAAGCTTTAGCCCGAGACCAATTCTTTCAACTAAAAGAAATTTTATCTGACACGAATATTAAAGAAAATAGGATTGGAGTTTACGACGGCGATACAAACCCAAATGAAAAGAGATATATCTTAGCTAATGCAAATATAATAATAACTAATCCATACGGATTGCATTTCTATTTACCTTGGTTAAAACAAAAATGGCGTAGGGTATGTAGTAACTTAAAATACATTGTATTGGATGAAATTCACATCTATCGGGGAATTTTCGGCTCCAATTTTGCTTTGTTATTAAGGCGATTGAAAAGAATCCTTGATCTATTTGATGTTAAACCAATTTGGATTTTATCAAGTGCTACAATAAGTAATGCGAAACGATTCTGTGAAAAACTTATTGGCGAAGATTTTGTGGTTATAGATAAAGATGATTCTCCCTCTGGAGCTAAAAAGGTAATTTTATGGGATTTACCATACGATAAAGTTTCGAGTAAATATAGATCCGCTCATCAAGAAACAAAAAACTTGTTTATTTCACACCTGAAATATAAAAAAGGAATCCAAACTTTAACCTTTACCCTTTCGAGAAAAATGGCTGAACTTCAGGCTATCTGGACAAGAAAAGCTTTACCAACATTAAAAAACAAAATTTATAGCTATAGAGCTGGTATTAGTAAGAATAAAAGGAGAGAAATAGAAGAAAAATTTAAAAGAAAAGAAATTTTAGGAATTAGCTCCACAAACGCTCTAGAACTAGGAATTGATATAGGTTCCTTAGATGCTACTATTAGTTCTGGCTTTCCTGGAACTATTGCTAGCTTTAAACAGCAAATTGGTCGTTCAGGAAGAGGTTCAGATTTATCAATTTCGACATTCATCCCAATGCAAAACCCATTAGATCTATTTTATGTTCATAATCATGAAAAACTCTTCGGAAATATTCAAGAAGAAATTCTAATAACATTAAAAAACAAATATATTTTAAAAAATCATATGTGTTGCGCAGCTAAGGAGATTCCAATAAGTAAAAATGAATACAAAAAGTTCGGTATAGAGGAGAAAAAGCTATTTGACGATTGTATTGAAGAATTAATCTCTGATTCTTTACTAATGATAAGAAATGAAATGTATTATTGGAAAGGAGGATTTTTTCCAAACGAGAAGTATGGATTAAACGCGCTTTCTTCTAAGATTTATAAAGTAATTCTTAAAGTAAATAATACCGAAGAACTCCTAACAGTGGAGGACGAAAGCTATGTTTTTCGAGATTTACATCCTGGAGCAGTTTATCTTTATGAAGCTGAAACTTATGTGGTGCAAGATTTAGATTTAGATGAAAGTGTAGTTTACTTATTAAGATCTGATGTTGAATTTTATACCCAATCACTTAAACATACGGATATATATCCGCTTGAAATACAATTACAAGATAATACGGGTCAAAAGAATCTAATTGAGAAATTCTTTGGAAAAGTAAAAGTTGAGCACGAGTACTATTCTTATAAAGTCATAGATACATTTTCTCAAGAAACTTTATCTCGTCATCCATTAGATAACATTCCTATTATCGAGTTTGAAACTCAAGCTGTTTGGTTTGGAATTCCGTTTGAATACCAAAAAGAGCTAGAATTGAATGGATTCAATCTAGGGGGCACTATTCACGCTGTTGAACACGCTATGATCGCAATGGCTCCCGCATTAGCTCAAATATCAAGATGGGATTTAGGTGGAGTCTCTATAGATTTTGACCCAGTTAAGCAGCAACCTGTTATTTATGTTTACGACGCATATAGGGGAGGTATAGGCATCTCTGAAGAATTGTATCATCATTTAATAGATTTACTCCGTTTAGCTTTGAAATTAATTGAAACCTGTAGCTGTAAAACTGAAAATGGATGTCCGGCATGCATAATGAGTCCTAAATGTGGTAATAATAACGATCCTTTGGATAAGGATGGCGCCCTTTTTCT
>JAUWZR010000311.1 GCA_030615235.1 Promethearchaeota archaeon | reverse complement strand
GAATACGCTTTTGCGTTATCCAACCAAAAGATTCCAGGCTCTCCATTTATTGCAATCTGATCAGCAATGAAAGAATAATCTAATCCTTTAACAGCAAAAACGCTATTATTGCTTGCCCACCTATGAGAATAAAGTTTTTCTTCGTCTTGTTTAGATGTTATGAAATCCAGATCTGTAGCATCTCCAAGAGCAATTTCAGCGCTCCGACGGACATTTCCTGCTACGACGCATTTTCCAATTAAATTCATGACGTCTAAAATATCGATGGAAGTTATATGTTTACTTATTCTTGCCTCCAGAATTTTCTGAATGTTTTCTAGCATTTCCTTTAATGGAGCTGGACCACTAGCAATTCCTCCAAAACCTCTAATGGGTTCACCTGCAAGCCTTATTAAGCCATAATCAAAAACAGGGCGCTGTTTCCCTAAAAAATAAGCTTCTAAAACGATTTGAAGTGCTTCTACCCAACCTTCTCTACTATCCGGAATCTTAAAAGCAGTAGTACCTTCTTGAGGTTTCTTAATTGTTATTTTTCCTGCACCTTTAGTATCGAATCCAACACCCACACCAAGCATTAGAGCGTCCATTACAAACTCAAATGCCTTTGAGTATTTTAAATCAATGTCTTCAGTGGAGGCAAACCCACAGTTGTTTAAAGACATTGATCCATGACGTGCGATGAATTCAGTACCCATCATCCAAAGTCCTCTTCCAGGAGGTAAGAATTTAAAATTCCAGATTTTCTGGTACATTTTCTGAGCTGATCTTTGAGCTTTTGAATCGCTCCAAGGCAGGCTTAACTTCATACAATGTTCTTTTTGTATCGAATAACAACCTTCAACGACCCTCTTAATAGTTTCCCAAAATTCCTCCTTCCTCCCTTCTTTTTCAATAAATCTGGCATAAGTTCTTTTATATGTAATGTGTCCTAATGGCCCCCAATCCGGTTGTTTCCCTTTGAATTTATTAATAAAATCTTCGTCTAACTTAAAAGAGATGCTTTCTAAATTGATAGCACGGGCAAATAAATTTCGGTATTTATTCAAACCCCTTTGAGTTAGTTCTACGCAAACTAATTCCCTTATGTGGTTAGTGGTTATTTCATCAATACCAAGCCCAATTATTTTACGTACGACATCCTCTGTAACTCGCTCTGCAATGTTTATATCAAGTCCTGTTTCCTTATTTAACACCTTAGCAATACTAGAAACATCAAACTCTTTTTTTTCACCTTTAGAGTTAATTACATGCTTAGGATATAAATCTACTAACGAAAACGAATTATCTGTCATTATATCACTCTTTATTTTTGAATATGTTCAATTAATTAATTTTATCGGCGTTCCTAACGAAATCTAAATTTATATTGCCTTAACCTAATTCTTAATTTAAGTATTTTACTAATTTAAAATTATTGTATGGAAAATATTAAGCGATTGATTAAACTACTAGATTCGAGTCGTTGGTTAAATTACTGAATCCATGCATCAAATAGTAATGTATGTATTAATTTATACCGCATTATTTGTATAAGGTATAATTTAAATTTAGTCGTAATTATGTCGATATTGTTATATTAATAATTAGTAGATTGCTTTTAAACAAAAATTGAATGCTCGATTTATGATTTTTTACCAAATCTTTTTATTAACATAGGTTATAATTTTTATCACAACTATTGATATTCTTTTATATCCTATATAGTATATTATTCTATAATAAAAATAAAATCTATTAAGAATAGTATTCAGTACTATAATGTAATCATATAATAGTTGTTTTCTCATCTTTTGAAGCTAAATTTGTGTAAAAAGTGGTATATTGGTAAAAAAAGAGAAAGAAATAAAAGAATTGGGTGTTCTAAAGGATTGTTGGTTTAAGTAAAGGGTTGAGGAAAATATTTAAATGTAATGGTTGTTATGAGGAAAGTGTTGATAAAAGAATGTTGTGAAAGATCGTGAAATATACATTATGTGATCTTTTCTTATTTTTCATTTCTACCATTCCATGTTCATAAATTCTTTTTTCCCTTTTCTTTTTCTATTCCAATTTATAAAACATATAATTACAATACTAATTTTTAACC
>JAUWZR010000337.1 GCA_030615235.1 Promethearchaeota archaeon | reverse complement strand
TAAATAATCTGAAGATGTTTTAAGAGCCAGCGGAGGGATTTGCACCCTCGATGCTGAAAGCAACGGCTCTGCAGGCCGCCTCCTTAACTACTCGGATACGCTGGCTAGTTAAATATAAGATTCAATTATTTGTTAAATTTGATTTTTTGATTGAATAAAGATTACTATTTAATTCTAAAAAAGTAGAATATGCTAAAAAATTGTTGTTAATGGAATAAAAATGTTTTTCCTATTCTATTAATCGATGTTATCCAATTGTAAAATTTTATTGGAATCTTAGGCAAAACATTTTCCACAACATTGATTCGTTGAAGTTAAACCACAATTCTCGAAATTAAAATCAAATGGGAGGACAAAATCATTCGTCACATCGGTTATAATGTCCATGTAGACTTCTGATACGTTAGGATCTTTTCTAAAATGATGGTTTACAATCTCGTCTAGGTGTGCGAGTTTATTATTTACTATAAGGATACTAATATTCGATGTGCCACTTAATCTGAAAGCGTTTAGCATGTAAGGACAACTTTTCACTAATTTAATTGTTTCATCCGGTTTTAACGTCTGAATTTCAACTCTTGCTAACAGTAAATCCATAGTTTTAAGATTTATACCGGCTTGAAATTTTAAGACTCCTGATTTTTCAAGTTTGCGAATCCTCATTCCAATGGTAGGCTGGCTTCGATTAACTTTTTTAGCGATTTCAGTATGAGTGAGCGTTGGTTCTTTTTGAATTATTTCGATTATACTTCTGTCTATTTCATCGATTTTAAAAACTTTACTCTCCATAATTCTTAGTCGTAAAAAATATTATTTGTGTATTCAATAATAACAATATGATGATAAATAAATATACTTGCCATTATAGCACCTTTATTTATCTACTTTCACTCCTTAAAACTAGAAGAACTATTTGTAGAAATTTCTAATAAGATTAAAAATAAAGGAAATTGGGATATAAAGCAGTACTGGAAGCGAATTTATAATTTAATGTCATCTGAACCAGTAGAAGTTAACATAGAAAAGTAATATTAGATTTACCTCAGATCTAAATAGCAATACTTATTATTAAAATCGAAATAAATCCGTCGAAAGATATTTTTCTCCTCCATCTGGCAATAATGCAACCAGATTTTCACCTTTTTTAAAATCTCCCGATGCTTCGCTGATTGCCGCCCACGCACAAGCTCCTGCAGAAATTCCAACAAATATTCCTTCTAATTTAGCTAATTTTCTTGCTGTTGCGACGGCATCATCATAGTCTACAGTAATAATTTTATCGTATATTTCGGTGTTCAGCACTTCTGGTATAAATCCTGCACCTATACCCTGAATTTTATGTGGTCCAGGTTCTCCGCCAGATAAAACCGCCGACTCTTTAGGTTCCACCGCATAAACTTTAAACCTTGCTCCTACTCTATCTTTTAATATTTCGCCTACACCAGTTATAGTTCCTCCTGTTCCAACTCCAGCAATAAATCCATCGACTTGACCAGCTAAGTCGTTAAATATTTCTTTAGCAGTGGTTCTCCTGTGGATATCTGGATTAGCAAAATTCCTAAATTGTTGAGG
>JAUWZR010000194.1 GCA_030615235.1 Promethearchaeota archaeon | reverse complement strand
ATGCATAAAATTGGTTTTCATATGCGAGGTGAGATTATTTGGAATAAAGCTGCTTCAGCAGGAGTGTCTACAGCGTGGGGATCTTTTGCATCTGCGAGCAATCCGTGTCTTAGAGACGTACACGAATATATTCTAATATTTTCAAAAATTACAAATAGATTAGAAAAAGGTGAAAAAAAAAATACTATTGAAAAATCAAATTTTGTCGAATGGTCTAAATCAATTTGGAATTTCTCTGCAGTTTCTGCTAAAAAGGTTGGACATCCTGCGCCTTTTCCAATTGAGCTCCCTCGACGATTAATCGAATTTTATTCTTATAAAAATGATGTAATTTTAGATCCCTTTATAGGTAGCGGCACAACTGCTCTTGCAGCAATTGAGCTTAATAGACATTATGTTGGTTATGATATATCTCAAGAATATGTTGATTTAGCTAGGAAAAAAATCAACGAAGTCAAAAACCAGCTTAAATTGGATAAATTTTTGAATGATTAGTTCAAAAAATCGACTACTTTTTTCATTCCCCATTTGTTAGAATTATAAACTTGCTCCGGGTTTTTTTAGAATTATCCTTGCATCTACGCATATTAAGCCATTTTCGTAAATGAAAACAGGATTTAAGTCCATCTCGTTTATTTCTTCATGTTTTATTACTAAATCGGATATTTTTAGTAATGTATTTACGATCGCATCGATGTCCGCTTTGGGTTTACCTCGATACCCATCTAATATTGGGAATCCTTTTATCTCGTGTATTTGTTCTCGGGCGTCGTATTCCGTAATTGGAGCAATTCTAAAACTTATATCTTCTAAGAGCTCAACTAAAATACCTCCTATCCCAAACATTAGTGCAGGTCCAAATTGGGCATCAGTAGTCATTCCTATTATTAATTCGGTTATTGGTTCATCGGCCATTTTTTGTATACTAATTGATTTTTCACTTTGGGAGGGAATCTTCATTAATTCATCATAGGCATTAGCAATTTCAACTTCGTTATTAATATTTAATTTCACAGCTCCGGTATCAGATTTGTGTACTACATCTTCAGCCATGAGTTTTAATACTACCGGAAAACCTATCTTTTTAGCAACTGCAATGGTTTTTTCTTTAGTAATCGCTAATTCTTGTTCTGGAATGGGAATTCCAATTTCCTTTAGTAAATTTTTTGACTCAAATTCAGTAAGCACAGTCTGGTTTGATTCAAGTTTATTTTTCAGTAATTCAGAAATGTTCATTAAAATTAACTCAAGTAATATTTAATTAAAATTTAAGGTTTCAGATTAATAATAGGTAGTTAAGTTATAAAAAAAATTTAAATATAACGAGTAGTATTTTTTAAGAAAAGAAACCTTATTTCTAAAAAAAAACCACACCTAAAAATCAATCAATAATTCATATTTTATCTGTATAATGCAATCTAAAGCCAAAACTAAAGGGGAAAACCTTCAGATTCTTATAAAAAATTTCGTAGAATCGAGGGATGATGTTGTAATAGCTTTCATTTATTCAAATGATGGGCTGTTATTGGCAAAATATGGAAAAACAGAAGGTACAAAAGAAGAAGACAAGGAGAAAGAAGATATTTATGGTGCACTTACATCTATCGTTGAAAAGTTACTAGATAAAGTAAGTTTAGAATATAAATCTGGTCGTTATGGTAGTGGTTCGTTTGAAACTGACGATAATCGTATCATTTACTTGGAAGCGGGATTTGAAGCAATACTTTTATTGGTCTGTGATTACGAAACAAATTTAAACAAATTGTTTCCAATCGCATATCTTGTTGTCGAGAAGATTGCTCAGTTACTTGAAGACAGTTTTGATTTTAAATATAATTCTCTAGGAATTCCAGATCTAGCCATTCACGATTCCTTCTCTTTAGGATTAGATAAGTTTTCAATTCAGGAATCAACACCTATCATAGATGGACTAAAGACAACTCATAAATTTGCGAAAGAAAAACAGATAGAAAGATTATTTAAATTAATTATACTCGGTTCGGGAGCAGTTGGAAAAACCACCTTAGTGAATCGTTTTTTGAAAAAAGAAAATATCGTTGATTATCGACCTACATTGGGAATAAGTCTTTCCACACAACAGTATTATGTCCAAGGCTTTAAAGAAGATGTTATAAAGTTTTTAATATGCGATTTAGCGGGGCAAAGTTTTTTCAGACGCGTTAGGAGAGAATATTACAAAGGGGCTAACTGCGCGTTTATAGTTTATGATGTTACGAGAAGAGATACTTTTGAAGAAGCGATAAATTTTTGGTTTGAAGATGCGAAAAAAGAATTAGGAAGTATTCCTTTTGGTCTCATCGGAAATAAAATCGATATGGAAGATGAAAGAGAGGTAACTAAAGAAGAAGGATTAGCAAAAGCTAAAGAAATAAAAAGTTTTTTCATAGAAACCTCAGCATTACATAACATAAATGTTCAAGACACATTCAAAATTATCGGGATAGGATTGTTTTTTAAACATTTTGAAGAGAACGAAAATTAAATTAAAAATAAAAACCCGTTTTTATAGACGGAATTCTGTCCCGACGATTCCTAAAGTATGTGATGGGTGCCTAGACATAAGCTTATTAAATTCAAAACCTGTACAATGCATTCCACATGTGATTTCTGGATTTAAAGCTTCAATATATTTTATTTTTTCCTCAATTTTCTCAATTGGATTCCATTCCTCGTGGAATCCACCAATAACGGCATATATTTTGTCTACACCTGTTAATTTTTGACCGTGTTTGATTGTGTTTATTATTCCACAATGCCCACACCCTGTTAGGACTACTAATCCTTTATCCTTTATATTTATATAAATTGAGGTCTCATCTCTAAAACTATGATTCACAAATTCTTTCCTACTTTTTTGAATGTAGACCCCTTTTGTTCTTTCATTTTTATCAAATAATTCAATTTCACCGCTTGTTAATATCCCCTTAAATAATTTTTGTGGATCTTTTGTCTCTATAAGTTTTAACTCATATTGATCTACAAG
Source organism: Promethearchaeota archaeon (assembly GCA_030615235.1). GTDB lineage: Archaea > Asgardarchaeota > Lokiarchaeia > Sigyniarchaeales > SOKP01 > SOKP01. Next base: position 1,826 of record JAUWZR010000194.1, on the reverse strand, counting down.
ATTAGTAATCAAATTTTTACTGAGTAAAGGTAATTTTTTGTTAATACTAAGTTTCCCCTCTTTACCTAATGTTCGTAAAGATTCTCCTAACACATTGGCTGGAATTTCTTCCCCAGATTTCATGACTGCAATATAATTTTGACTAAAACAAATAGGATTTAAATATATTTCTGTACCTTTGTTAAATAACGGGAAGACTTCTGATATACCACCAAAATGATCAAAATGTCCGTGACTTAAAATAAATTTTTCAACTTCACTCAAATTCACTCCAAATTGTTTACTATTATTAACTATAGTTTGAGATAAGCCTCCAGTATCTAGTAAAAAGAGATGTTTTTCCTCATTATCTACTATACTAATACTCATAGCTAATCCGTGTTCTCCTCTTACTCTATTAGCAGTAGCTCCTGGCTGAACAACTTTTCCATTAAATTTATCTTCAGTTAATAAAGTAATAGAAGTATCATTCATTGCTAAAACTTTTACAATTACTTTACCACTTTCAATATTATCTGATATGTCAATTCCCATTCAATATCACTTTTAAAATAAAATTATGAATAATAATTCCTTATTTTATTATTTGTTATTTATCGCTTGTAATACTTAAAAGTTTTCTAAAAAAAACTAAAAATTTGATAGTAAATCTAAAAAAAGAATAATTTGAAAATAAAAATAATTAATTAGAATTAAATAGGTAATTAGGATCTCTTCTTAACTTCAACCTTATTCTATATTTCCTTAGTTCATCGACGACGGAAACACTAAATGCGGCAATAAAGAGAGTTGCCCAGTGATACCATTGTGTTAAAGGTACGACATGAAAAGCGATAGCCATTGGTGTGTAAATTATTAAAAGTTGTAAGCCAAGTGAAAGTCCTGTAGCCCAGAATAAATGTTTATTAGGAAATTTGTAGAATGGTTTTATATTGCTTGTACATGTAAAGACAAATAGTAGCTCACATATCACTAAATTCGTAAATAGAATTGTCTGGGCAAGTTCTATTGCATATATTTGATCTAGATGACCACTAACAGCATAATTAGCTAAGTTTAGATCTATAACGCTCCAGGCAGGAATAAGAACAGTCCAAAGAAGTATGTAAAGAGCGATATCGGTAATTGAAGTATATATTCCTAGTAACAAAGCGGGACCTCTTATTTCTTTTAATAATGTAAATCCTTTTCTCGGAGGCCCCTTCATGACATCGGGATCTGTTGGAGTTAGCCCTAAAACCATCGCTGGGATGCCATCTGTGGCTATATTTAACCAAAGTATCTGAATTGGTTGAATAGGTGCTCCGAGAAAGACATTAACAAATAGCTTCATGACAATATACGCAACCAAAATCAGAAAAATTTCGTCAAAATTCGTCGAAAGCATATAGCGGAAGAAACATTTGGTTGTTTCAAAGATTCATCTACCTTCTTCGATTGCATTAACAATAGTTGCGTAATTATCATCGATTAGTATCATATCTGAAGCTTCTTGAGTGACTTCAGTTCCTTTTAAACCCATTGCTACGCCTACATGCGCACCTTTTACAGCTGGAGCATCATTAACCCCATCCCCGGTCATGGCAATCACTAAATCGAGTTCTTTTAGTCTCTTCAAAATTCTAAGTTTATGTTCTGAAGTTACTCGTGCGAAAACATCAACGGTTTTAACTCTCTCTCGTAAATCGTCATCATTCATTTCTTCTAAATCAATTCCTGTAATTGCTTCATCTGATTCAGTTAGACCAATTTGTTGTGCGATTGCTATAGCAGTTATTTTATGATCTCCCGTGATCATGATCGTACGGATACCCGCCATTCTAGCT
>JAUWZR010000004.1 GCA_030615235.1 Promethearchaeota archaeon | reverse complement strand
CCATTTTAGGTATGATTGTTTAACCAATCACGAAGATCTCTTAACACGGTTGTTCGATCTTCTTCGATTTCGTTATATACTTCATGGTATAATCCTTTATAAATATTAATGGCTTTATCTGTCATTTTAAATAAGTCCTGTAGTTTTTTGCTTCCTTTAATTAGCTTATCTTCTGATCCACATTGAACTAATAGTGGAATTTGAAATCTTCCAATAGTTGACTGGAGGTTTTCGAAATTTTTTAACATTTCATAGCTTAATCTCGCAGTAATTTTATCGGCGTTTACTAATGGATCGTTCTCGTATGCTTTTACTACCTCTGAATCGTGGCTTAAAAATTTTGCATCTAATCTAGGATTGAATTTCATCTTAGGAGCAATTTTTGAGAAAGTTTTAGCTAATAGTATTAAGAAATAACTAGTTTCTTGACCTGGATCTGTCCCCGTTCCCGAAAGAATAAGACCATTTAAAAGGTTTTCGTATTTTTCCGTGAAATAAATGGCGATAAATGAGCCTAATGAATGACCTAGCATAAAAATCGGTACATAAGGAAGGTGTTTTTTTATTATATCGTAAAGCAACTTTTCATCTTCTATATACTGGTTAAATGAATCTACAAAATTCCTTAACCCTTCGGATTTACCATGACCTCGATGATCGTCGGCATAAATTGCATAACCCTCCGGTATTAATTCATTTACTACATTTTGGTATCTACCAGAATGTTCAAACCCTCCATGTACAAGCTGAATAACCGCTTTAGGAGATTCTGGAACCCAACTCTGATAATAAATTTTTAATCCTTTAACACCTATAAACTCTCCTTCTATATGTTTCAAAATTTAATCTCACAATTTTTTGCTTTTAATTTCTCTAATGAAAGTAAGTATGATACGCTAAAATAGTTATTTTTACTTGTGTACTTCTCAGTTAAAAAATATTATGCGGGAAAATGATTCCAATTATAGATATTCGTGAAGAACTAACATATTTAAATTGAGTAATTTTATAGTATTATGTTAATTAGTGGAAGGATTCTTTACTAAACGCAATTTCTTCAATAATAAAATAATTAAATCTTCTAAATTTATTTATACTCATGGATGTCTCAGAACGATTTGAATTAATCAAACGAGGAACTGAAGAAGTTTTAACTGAGAACGATTTAAAGCTATATTTGGAATCTGGAGTGCCTTTAAATCATTATATTGGATTTGAAATCTCGGGTAAGGTTCACTTAGGGACTGGTATTGTGTGTATGTCAAAAATAAAAGATTTCTTAGATGCCGGTGTTAAATGTTCAGTATTCCTAGCTGATTGGCATAGTTGGATAAATGATAAATTAGGCGGAGATTTAGAACAAATCCAGAAAATTGCTATTGGTTATTTTAAAGAAGGTTTAAAGGCTTGCCTAAGAGCTGTTGGGGCTGACGCAGAGAAAGTTAAATTTACTTTAGGGACCGATCTTTATCACAATAACGACGACTACTGGGAGACATTTATTGATGTATGCAAAAACACAACTCTTAACAGAATGCACAGAAGTATCACGATAATGGGACGAAAATTAGGTGAGGGAGTTGATTTCGCTAAATTATTATATCCAGCTATGCAAGTTGCAGATATTTTTATCCAAAATGTTAATTTAGCCCATGCAGGATATGATCAGAGAAAAGCCCATGTTGTAGCTCGAGATGTTGCATTAAAAATGAAAAAAAACAATTTAGTAAACAAAATCGGAGAAAAAATAAAGCCCATATGCGTTCATCATCATTTAATACTTGGATTGACAAAACCTGCAATTTGGCCCATTGAAGATCCAACTCAACTTCAAGAAATGTGGTCAGATATGAAAATGAGTAAATCAATACCAAATTCAGCCGTATTTGTTAACGATACTCCAGAGGAAATAAAAAATAAAGTAAAAAACGCATTCTGTCCCGAAGGAAATGTTTCTGTTAATCCAATTTTAGATTGGGCTAAACACGTGATTTTTCGAAATAAAAGCTCAAATATTCTAATTGAACGAAAACCAAAATTTGGTGGAGACATAGAATTCAATTCTTATACAGAATTAGAGAAAGCATTTTTATCAAGAAGCTTGCATCCTCTTGATCTAAAAATTGGAGTAGCGAATAAGATAGCTGAGATATTAGAGCCCGTTAGAAATCATTTTGAGAAACCCCACATTCAAAAAATGAAAAAGAAATTAGAAGAACTAATGATTACCCTGTAAATACTCGAATAAATCATAGCTTGTTTAATCAAATATAAGGTTTTATTTTACCTAACTACTTAAATATTTTCGAGCTACTTATGATAAAAATATTGGCAATTGGTGATTCTCATATCCCTCGTAGAGCCAAAAACATTCCAGTTCAAATTTGTGATGTGCTAGAAAAGAGTGTATTAAATGGAAAGTTCGATTATACCTTTTTTACTGGCGATGTTGTTAAAGCACCAAGATTTATGAGTTACTTAAAAAAAATAACATCAAGCGAAGTATTAGTTGTAGTTGGAAATATGGATTACTACGGTGGAAACCGAGATGCTCCAATTTATCAACACATCGAGATATCTTTAGAAACTAAAGAAAATTTAACAGTTGGGTTAACCCATGGTCATCAAATCAACCCAAGGGGAGATCACGCTCAGCTTGGAGCTCTCGCGGTTGACAACAACTATAATATCCTCATATCGGGACACACTCATAAGGAAGAGGTTGTTCTAACTAATAATAGCGTGCTATTAATGAACCCTGGAAGTGTCACTGGAGCATGGTCATTTGTTGCAAGTCGAAATCCATCTATGATTATTTTGATTCTCAATGAAAAAACTGGAGAAATTGATGTCTTTTTACATCAATACGAAATTAGGTCATCTAAATTAAGAGAAAAAAAGTCCAGTTTCATTTTCAAAAATAAAACTATACAAAAATATTAATTAGGTTATTTGAAGGATTTTCTTATATACTATTTTTTCGGTGGTTTGAGCTTATCTAACACGAGGATTTTCGGTAGTTTTAGCAATATACCAAAATTTCTTTTTCCATCGCTGCTTTTATCATATCTTAACTTTTTAAATCCGTATTTATTCTTTTTCAACATCATGTGGAGCGTTGAGTTTTCGCCGCTAGAAAAACCCATCAAATCTTCTGGAGTTGCCATTATCTCTAAATCGTAATCTTCCAATTTACCTTTACCAAGAGTGTATTTCCCTTTCTCGGCGGTAAGATTAACCCATAAGTAAAAATCCTCTTCAGTTTGAAGCCCCATGTTTAACTTTGCCTGAAAGTTATCAAGCATTTTATCGTTCTTTGGATTTCTGCGTTTATCTAGGATTATGCTTTCGATAACTCCCTTAAAAGTAATAAATAAATTTTCTTTTTCAGAATCTTCCATGATTTTTTACCATTTTCTTTAAGACTTTAGAGGTTTTATTTTTCATTAACCATTAATAATTTATTTAATCTAAAAAAAATATAAGTATTATTAATCTATCAAAATAGAAATTAAAAATATTTAATAATTAGATGGTGAATCTATAAAATGTGGTTTTTCTTTTCCCCTAATATAATCTATGGACCAGATTCCTTAGATTTTATAGAAAATATATCTGGTGAAAGATGTTTCATAATCACTGATAAGGTAGTTAAAGATTTAGGTTATTTAAAAATCTTAACAGATGTTCTGGGTAAATTTGGGAAGAAATACGAAGTTTTTGAAGATGTTGTCCCAGATCCTAGAGAAGAGGGCGTTCTAAAAGCTCGTGAACAGTGTTTAAACTATTCTCCAGATATAATTTTAGCATTAGGTGGTGGGTCAGTATTAGATACCGCTAAAACAGTTTGGTGTTTATACGAATTTCCTGAATTTACTCTAGATGACATTCATGCATTTAGAAATGATCTATATGATATGGGCAAAAAAGCAAAGATGGTTGCTATTCCTACAACTTCTGGAACAGGAGCAGAAACAACGTTTGCAACTATAATTTCTCGCTATGAAGATGAGATATGGAAGAAGTACATCTATCTTCATAGAGGACTAATACCAACCTACGCTATTATAGACCCAATTTTTCCAATGGGCATGCCTACAGAATTAACTGTTAACACAGCTTTTGATGCCCTTGCTCATTCCATAGAAGGATTAGGAAGTTTATGGAGAAATGAATTTAGTGATGCATTAGCACTAAAAGCAATTGAATTAATCTTTAAATATTTACCATTAATTTATAAAGACGGAAAAAATCAAGAGGCGAGAGATTTTCTTCACCAAGCAGCTACTATTGCAGGTTTAGCTTTTGGAAATAGTCAAGTACATATAGGACACACACTCGGGCATTCGTGGGGATCGATATATCATGTGCATCACGGAATGAGTGTTGGAATTTTAATGAAATATGTTACTCAGTTTATTTTAAACGATCCTGAGAAAGATGGGGCCGTCAAGATTTACGCCAAACTAGCAAAACAATTAGGTTGGGTCTCTTGGAGTGAAGGAGACAAAAAAGCAGCTGAGAAAGTTATTGATAAATTGGTTGAACTTCAAAGGGAAGTTAATTTTCCTTCAACTCTTAAAGAAACTGGTGTTTCAAAAGAGGACTTTGAAAAAGATTTGGATAATTTAGTTAATTTGTGTTATCAAGACGCGACTTCTGTTCTTACTCCTAGAAATTGTTCAGGTGAAGAATTTAAAAAGTTGTTTTTCTATGCATTTGAAGGGAAGGATGTAGATTTTTAAGCTTAAACTTCCTTGAATTTCGTTTTTATTGTTTTTTTTTATTTTTTTTAAATATTGAATTCCAAATCTTTTTTGTCGAAATGTTAAACCATAAATACACTTTTTTTTATTATTTGTTTATAAATATCGTTGACCAATCTTTGAATTATGGAATTAATTGAATAGATCTATGCCACTAGTTGAAGAAGAACAAAAATTTCTAAATTACTTAGAAAAATTAATAGGGTTAAGTATTCCTGAAGTATCAGATCTTCAAAGTTATACTTTTGGCTTTACAGTCAGAGATAACCATATAGAGGGTTTAAGTCTATTTTCTTGCGGATTAACAATAATACCCGAGAAAATTACTACTCTTACTCGTTTAAGTAAAATTCTACTGAGAGGTAATAAGTTAAAAGTTATTCCGGAAGAACTTTGTTTTATATCTTCGCTTGATACTTTAGATTTAAGTGAAAATAGGTTAGTAAAATTACCAAAAGCAATCTATTCTCTTTCTTCGTTAAAAGAACTACATTTAGAAACCAATCGTTTAACTTTATTGCCAGATACTATAAGCTCATTGACTTGCCTTACTCTATTAGATTTGAGTGAAAACTCTCTTTCCAAAATACCTGCTACTATAGGAGCATTAAAAAACTTGGAATCTTTAGATCTGAGTTATAATATTTTAAACGAACTTCCAGATTCCATTAAAGAATTGAAATCTTTAAAGCGGTTATATTTAGGAAGTAATGATCTGGATAATTTACCTGAGGCTATAGGATCGTTGAATTCTTTAAAAAGATTAAATTTGAGAAATAATAAATTAAGTAAATTGCCAAATTCAATAGGAAATTTAACTTCTTTAACGTCTCTCTTCTTAAAAGGAAATAATCTTACTTATCTACCAGATTCGATAGGAAACTTAAAAAACCTTAAATATTTAGGATTAATGTCTAATAAGCTTCCTATTCTCCCAGAGGCAGTAGGATTTCTTGAATCACTAGAAAACTTGAATATTTCATCCAATTACCTTAGTGAGTTACCAAGATCCATTAATTCACTTAAATCTCTTATTAAATTAGAGGTAACAAATAATCAATTAACTTCAATGCCTGAGCTCGAATCCTTAGGAGCGGTTAAAACATTAAAATCGGATAGAAATATGCTTAAACGATTACCAGATTCTATATGTAAATTAAAAACTCTTGAAACATTAAAAATTGATCGTAACGAGCTTGAGATGTTACCCGATTCGATTGGGGATCTTACCTCCTTAAAGGAGTTAGATTTATATGATAATAAATTAAAATCTCTTCCTGATTCTCTTGGGAACTTAAAATCTCTAGAAATATTAGATTTAAGTAAAAATCAGTTGACAATTTTACCCGATTCAATAGGATCGCTGGATGCATTAAAAGAACTAGATATCTCTACTAATAAATTAAAGGAATTGACACCATCCATTGGAAATTTATCCTTAATAAAAAACTTAGTTTTAGGATTTAATCGCCTTGAAACAATACCAAATAGCATTGGTTCTTTAACAACTTTAGAAAATTTAGATTTAGGCAAAAATACTATCAGTAAAATCCCCGATACGATTGGATCTTTACAATCTCTTAAAAGACTTTATCTATATTATAACAACTTGAAAGAAATTCCTGAAACAATCGGGGATTTAAAAAATTTAAAATATCTTTATTTAGGTAACAACAAGCTAACAGAGATACCTGATTCTATTGGAAATCTCAAATCCTTGAAATATTTATTTTTAAGAACTAATTTCATTATTAAAATACCAGAATCAATAGAATCACTTTCTTCTCTTCAGTATTTAAATATTGAACGCAATAATCTTAAAAAATTTCCCGATTCACTCGAAAAATTAGAAGCTCGTGAAGTTAAGGTCTTTAAATAGACTAAGTATTATTGTTTAGGAAAATATAAATTTCGCCTTACTAATTCTAAACTTAACAATAAAGTTAGTATAGAGACATCTTTTTAAACTTGAATTAGTAGTTAAAAAACTACGATTAAATCTATAAATAGTAAAAAATTAATTTTTCATATAAAAATAAGGTGCTAATTAAATGAAAGGTTTTGAAGGTAGGCTTTTAGTAGTTAATTTGACCGATAAAGTGATAAGTGAAGAGAAAATTGACGATACTATTGCTAAGAATTTTCTTGGGGGTGCGGGATATGCTTGTAAATATTTATTTGACAAGATTGACAAAGATACTGGCCCTCTTTCCCCAGATAATATATTAATGTTTATGACTGGTCTTTTTTGCGGTTCAAACGCACCTACAAGTGGTAGATTCGTTGTTTGTGCTAAATCCCCTCTGACAGGAATATGGGGGGAATCGAATTGCGGAGGATTCTTCGGTCCTGAATTAAGAAAGGCTGGTTATGATGGAATCGTGATTAAAGGAGCTTCCGAAAAACCTGTATATTTAGAAATAAACGAGAATAAAGTGGAAATCAAGGATGCTTCGGACTTGTGGGGGAAGGGTATATTTGAAACCTCCAAAATATTGAAGGAAAAATCAGGATCCCAACTAACACGCGTTGCTTGTATAGGGCAAGCGGGTGAAAATCTTGTAAGATACGCTATTATAGCTTCCGAAGATAAAGCTGCCGGAAGAACAGGTATGGGAGCCGTTATGGGTTCAAAAAAATTGAAAGCAATTACCGTTAGAGGAATAAAAAGGAAATATAATGCTTTTGAACCTGAAGAATTTAAAGAAGCTGCTAAAGCAACAACAGACAATATTAAATCCCATTTTGCAACACAAATGTATGGGGATCTAGGTACATCAAGTGGGGTTGATATGTACAATGCCTCAGGCGAACTACCAATTAAATACTGGAAACAAGGAACTTGGGAAGGTGCGTTCAACATATCGGGCTCCACTGCATTCGAAACGATGTTCACTGGAAGTTATCCCTGCTATTCATGTCCTATAGGTTGTTCAAAGAGGGTGAAAATTGATGAAGGGGAATATAAAACTGATGGTGAAATAGAAGCAGCTGAATATGAAACTGTTGCTGGATTTGGATCTATGCTCTTGAACGATAACCTCGGAGGAATTCAAAGAGCAAATTACTTATGTAATGATTATGGAATCGATACGATAAGCGGAAGTAGTACAATATCGTTTATCTATGATCTTTTCGACACACATAGAATTAGTTCTGAAGATCTGAACGGATTAGAACCAAAATGGGGTGAAATTACTCCCGCTCTCGAATTAATAAAAAAAATTGCGTTAAGGGAAGGAATTGGTGATATAATGGCTGAGGGTTCTGATTTTGTTGGAAAAAAATTCAAGATTCCTCAAGACGATATCGCTACGGTTTACGGAATGGAAATACCCTACCACGATTTACGACGTATGTACGGAATGGCAGCTAGCTACGCTTTAGCTACTCCTCGGGGACCTTGTCACACATCGTGCGATGCCTATATGGTAATACTAGGATTACCATTTAGCGAATATGGAATCGAATTAAATGTTGATTGGTACCAAGACGATGGACCAATGGCAGAATTTTGTGCCCGTATTCAAGATTATCGTGCGATATATGCTTCACTAATCATCTGTACGTTTGCTAATCCTCCTCCCGAGATGATTCTAGATATGGTAACAAAAGCAACTGGATTAAATCTACATATGGAGGAATTTAAAAAGTTAGGGGAACGCATATACATGATTAAAAGGTTGTTTAACTTGAAAATGGGACTCACGCCTGCCGATGATCGATTACCGAAGGCTGTACTTAATCCTGTTAATGAAGGAGGTTCCGCTGGAAAAACACCAAATTTTCAACAACTAAAGGATGCTTATTATGAATTTCGACAATTCGACAAAGAATCAGGGTATCCAAATCAAGATAAACTTAAATATTTAGAGTTAGATAATTTATAATTTTTTTATTTTTAGTTTTTTTTTTCTGCTCAAATTCATTTAATGTTTAGAGCTAACTATTTTTTTTACTCGCCCAATTTCACCGCTCCTTAACCGAACTTTAATCCCATAATGGTGATTAGGAGAATTCGTAAGCACATCCTTGACTATACCATCGGTTAACTTGCCAGATCGCTGGTCTTTCTTTAATACGATTAAAACTCGCATGCCTGATTTGATATTTACTCGCTTAGTTCCCTTCAATTTAATTGCTCAAGTCACTGGTAGGCCTTTTTTAATATGAAAATAGTTCCCTTCATTTTATCTTTTGCTTTTATCCCCTCATTATTGCTAATATTTCAAGAATATATTACCTTTGTAATATGTTAAAACTCATATATAGGAAATTTTGTTAAATGTTAAATATTAGAGGGAGTTAGATAAAAATATGGATATTTCAAAAGCCATGAAGATAAAATTATCAGATAAATTACCCAAAGATCCCGAATTTGAGGAAGGAATCCGTAGGGCTCCAAGTCGCGGATACAACTTAAATCGTAAAGAAACAATTATTGCTTTAAAAAATGCGTTAAGATATGTCCCTGAAAGCCTACACAAACAGCTTGCCCCAGAATTTTTAAGTGAGTTAGTTACTAGAGGAAGAATTTATGCTTACCGTTATCGACCATCTGAACACATAAGAGCTAAACCCATCAATGAGTATAAAGGTATTCTTGAAGCACGAGCGATACAACTTATGATCGATAACAACTTAGATTTTGATGTCGCCCTTTATCCCTACGAATTAGTCACATATGGAGAAAGTGGGCAAGTATGCGAGAACTGGTTACAATATAGGTTAATTAAACAATACCTCGAAGTTATCAAGGATGATCAAACACTTGTTGTTATGTCTGGACATCCTCTTGGTTTGTTTCCGAGCAAAAGAGATGCTCCAAGAGTAATTATGACCAACGGACTAATGATTGGTTTATTTGACACCCCTGAAGAATTCCAAAGAGCTTCCGCTTTAGGAGTTGCGAATTATGGACAAATGACTGCAGGAGGATGGATGTATATAGGTCCTCAAGGAATTGTTCACGGAACATATATAACTTTACTTAACGCTGGAAGATTATATTTAGGGATACCTCCAGATGAAGGTCTCAAAGGTGTTTTATATGTTACCTCTGGCTTAGGAGGTATGAGTGGCGCTCAAGCTAAAGCTATAGAAATCGCAGGAGGTATCGGCATAATAGCAGAGGTTGATAAATCTCGTATTACAACTCGATATGAACAAGGATGGGTAGGTAAAGTTTCAAAAAACCTTGAAGAAATCTTTAATTGGGTTGAAGAATATAGAACAAAAAAAGAACCTGTTTCTATAGCTTTTCAAGGTAATGTAGTCGATATATGGAAATATGTAGTGGATCATGATATAAAGGTTGAGCTCGCCTCAGATCAGACATCTTGTCACGCTCCTTACGACGGGGGTTATACACCCTTTAGTGTAAATTTCGAAGAAGGTAGAGAATTGTTGAAAACAAATCGACAAAAATTCGAAAAACTAGTTAATGAATCATTGCGTGAACAATATAGACTTATCAAAATTATGGTTAATAAGGGAACGAAATTTTGGGACTATGGTAATTCTTTTCTCAAAGCTGTTTATGATGCTGGAGTTAAGGAAATTGCAATAGATGGAGACCCCAAAAATGGATTCATCTTTCCATCATATGTTGAGCACATCATGGGACCATTATGTTTTGATTATGGATATGGTCCTTTTCGATGGGTTTGCTTAAGCTTACAACATTCAGATTTAATAAAAACAGATCAAGTCGCTCTCTCTTGTATAGATCCAAACCGTAGAGCTCAAGATCGCGATAATTGGAATTGGATTAAGAATGCTGAAATGAACAACCTAGTAGTGGGTTCACAAGCTCGTATATTATATGCTGACATGGAAACACGCGTAAAAATTGCTTTACAATTTAACGAATTAATCAGATCTGGCGAAATTGGACCTATGATGCTCGGTAGAGACCATCATGATGTATCTGGTACTGACTCTCCGTTTAGAGAAACATCAAATATTAAAGATGGTAGTAATATTATGGCAGATATGGCTCACCATAGTTGGGCTGGAAATATAGCCCGAGGTATGACAATGTGTGTATTATCGAACGGAGGTGGCGTTGGTACTGGAAAGGCTATTAATGGAGGATTTGGATTAGTTTTGGATGGATCCGAACGCGTTAATGAAATTATCAGAAGTGCTATAGAATGGGATGTAACCTGTGGCGTAGCAAGAAGAGCGTGGGCGAGAAATGCAAACGCTTTAGACACAGCTTATAATTGGAATGTAAACCATGAGGAGAGAGGTCAAATTACTTTACCTTTCGAAATAGATGAGAGCATGGTTAGAAAAATTGTAGATTCTAAATTAAAAAAATAAAAAATAAGCGTGATTAAAATGAGTAAAGAGTTTAAGTATGGGATTGGCCACTTAACCCCTGATTTAGCTTTACAGATTGCTAATGGAGAGATAAATGGAATATTTATTGAAGAAGTTAAATCAAAAGTTAAAAAGAACTTTGAAACAGTTCAAAAAATAGCTAAAGGTAAAAAAGTAGTCTATAGTGTTAACACTGGGTTTGGTTCGCTGTGTTCTACCATTATTTCAAAAGAAGAAACTGGTAAATTACAAGAAAATCTTTTAAAAAGTCATAGCGTGGGTATTGGCAAACCCATTGAACATGTATTATCAAAACTAATGATGATTTTGAAAATTCATGCTTTATGTAAAGGATTTTCTGGAATTTCTTTAGAAGTAATCGAACGTATTAATTGGCATGTAGAAACCAATGTAATCCCATTAGTTCCAGAGCAAGGCTCCGTAGGAGCATCTGGAGATCTCGCTCCTTTAGCCCATTTGTTCCTACCCCTCATTGGGTTAGGTTCTTTATCAAAAGATGGTAAAAATTACCACAAAGCAGCAGAGATATTAAACGAATACGATTTATCCCCTTTGAAATTGCATGCCAAAGAGGGTTTAGCATTGATTAATGGGACACAATTTATATCTGCCCACGCTGTAATTATCTCTGAAAAATTTAGTAATTGTCTCGATAACGCCGATATTATTGGTGCCCTCAGTCTTGAAGCTTATTTAGGTTCACCTCAACCTTTTGATGAAGAATTAATTAAGTTAAGACCACATCACGGTGCTTTACTTGTAGCTGAAAAATTTAGAAGATTCCTGAACAATTCTCAATTTATTGAATCTCATAAAGATTGTGGGAGAGTTCAAGATCCTTATTCTATACGATGCATACCACAAGTCCATGGTGCTTCTAGAGATGCTTTTTTTCACTTCAACGAAGTATTAATATGTGAATTAAATTCGGTAACTGATAATCCTATAATCTTTAATGAAGAGAAAGCAATAAGTGGCGGGAATTTCCATGGACAACCCCTTGCGTTACCTTTAGATTATGTTGGATTGGCCGCTTCAGAAATAGGAAATATATCAGATAGAAGAACTTACCTCCTATTAGAAGGAAAGTGGGGTTTACCCGCTTATTTAATTAAAGAATCTGGATTAAATTCGGGTTTCATGATAACTCAATATAGTACAGCAGCATTAGCTAGTGAGAATAAATCGATGTGTTTCCCAGCAAGTGCAGATAGTATTCCGACATCAATGGGACAAGAAGATCATGTAAGTATGGGATCTATTAGTGCAAGAAAGACACTTCGAATCATTGACAACCTCGAAAAGATTCTGGCTATCGAACTTTTATGTGCCGCTCAAGCATTTGATTTTAGGAGACCTTTAAAATCCAGCGCAATTCTAGAAGCTTGTCATGCAATTGTTCGTAAAAAAATCCCCCATCTTAACGAGGATGTAGTTTTATCCGAATATATTGAAAAAACTTTAGATATCGTAAAAAGTAAAGAATTAGTTAATTTATCCAAGAAAGTTTAGAGAAGAGAATATCATGTCTGTAAGATCAACCCCCACACCGAGAAGAATAAAAAGAAAAGATCCAAACAATAATGATCATATAACTCAAGTCGATTTAATTATTATACACGCAAATGAACTCGTAACGCTGGATTCTATATATGGCGCTCCAAGAGTGGGCAAGGACATGAAAAACCTAGCTATTATTCAAGACGGAGCTGTAGCCATTTTCCGTGGCTCCATAAAATTCGTAGGAACTACTCAAGAATTAACAACAAAATTCCCTCCGAATGAAGAGACAATTATTATCGATGCAACCAATAAGTTGGTTACGCCAAGCTTTATCGATCCTCATACTCACATTATTTTTGATGGTTATAGAGAAAACGAGCTCGAAATGAAACTTGCAGGCATGACTTATCTTGAAATTTTGGAATCCGGAGGAGGAATATTAAAGACGGTTAAAGCAACAAGAAAAGCTTCGTTAAGTCAACTAATTAAAAATGGGAAACCTATTCTTAAAAGAATGATGGAATACGGTACAACTACGATTGAAACGAAATCTGGATATGGTTTGGATACAGAGAGTGAAATCAAGTCGCTACTAGCGGCAAAAGAATTGAATCTTGACCAGCCCATAGATATCGTCTCTACATTTCTAGGTGCTCATGCAATTCCACCCGAATATGAAGGGAAAACAGATGAATATGTAGACCTAATAGTTTCTGAAATGATTCCAAGAATAGCAAAAGAAGAATTAGCAGAGTTCTGCGATGTTTTTTGTGAAGAAGGGATTTTTTCGACAGATCAAACAAAAAAAATATTATTAACGGCCGTTAAATATGGGATAAAACCTCAGATTCACATTGATGAAATTGTTGACACTAATGGAGCTTTTTTAGCAGCCGAAATAAACGCAGTGCAAGTTGGACACATGCTGAAATCTAATGATAAAGGGTTAAAAGCATTGAAAGAGACTAAAACAATTGCTACGCTATTACCAGGAACTCCGTTTTGTTTAATGTTGAAAGAATATGCTCCCGCAAGAAAGATGATTGAAATGGGTATTCCTATAGCTCTAGCTACTGACTTTAATCCAAATTGTTGGACAGAATCCATGCAAATGATAATTGCATTGGCTTGTTATCATATGAAAATGTCCCCCGCTGAAGCCCTATCAGCCGCCACAATCAATGCTGCTTGTGCGATTGGAAGGCAAAAAGAAATTGGTAGCTTAGAAGTTGGTAAAAAAGCAGATATAATAGTTTTTGACGTACCAAATCATAACTTTCTTCCCTACCAATTTGGTGTGAATTTAGTATCAAAAGTTATAAAAAATGGTAAAATTGTAGTAGATTTCGAATAAATGGTTAAATACTATACTAGAAATCAAAATAATTTTCTAATAAATGTTTTAGTTCAAGTTTCTTAGGTTTTTCAAGCTGTAAGTAATAATCTAACGAATTAAGAACAGCTTCTAAAGGTAACACTCCTATTAACTCGGTTCCGACGATTGATACTCCATAACGCGCAGCTTCAATTCGTACGAGTTCTATCTGACGATAAAGAGGAGTCTTTTTGAAATTTATATTGCTAATACCCACTTGAACGCAATCTCTTTCTTTTAAATCCGTACCCATTGCTTTAACATTCGCTAATCCTCCCGATTGCAAGTGAATCGCTTTAGCTACTTTTTTTGCTATTTTTACATTTTTAGTCCCAAGGTTGATATTAAAGCTAATAAGAGGATACCTAGCCCCTGTAACAATAGCTCCCGCTGTTGGATGAAATTTAGAAGGTCCAAAATCCGGTTTTCTATTAGGATCTGTCTCAATACTTTCTTTTAATCCTTCATATTCCCCCATTCTTATCTTATCAATATTTTTTCTTTCTATAAATTTTGCCGATTCTTCGTATAAATATACTGGAACTCCCTCTTTTGCCATTTCTTCAGCAAACCGATTTGATAATTCTATACACTCTTCAATTGAAACATTCTGAGCGGGAACAAATGGAACAACATCAATTGCACCTATTCGAGGATGCTGACCTTTATGCTTGTTCATATCAATTAATTCTATTGCTTTTTTAGCAGCAGCTATATTTGCCCTCAAGACCGCTTCTGGGGTTCCCACAAACGTAATTACAGCTCTATTATAGTCCGAATCGTATTGAACGTCAACAATTTTAGTTTTAGGAGTATTTTTAATTTCAGAAACGATCAGTTCGACTTTTTTTCCATCTGTACCTTCACTATAGTTAGGAACAGACTCAACAATCTTTTTAATTTTATTTTCCATAATAATTATGAATTATAATTGAATTAATGTTAATTATAAAGAATATTTTTTCAACTTATAGGTTTTATCAGTGAAAATATAGATTGTATCTTCTCCGTTACCAATTACTTTTCCATCTACATGTAACCCTATCCTAATCTTATTTTTCGCTGTGCCTCGTGGAGTTTTGTCAACCAATTTACCGTCGTAGATTAGTTGTTTAGCCTTTTGGTGTATATATGTGTCTGTGTTTTTACCCATAATGATAATATCGTCGTTTTTCGTCAAATAACCATTGTTTAGGGATATGAACGCATTTTGTTTCTTCGGATCATATTTTTCAACTATACCTAATCTTATATATCTAAAATGTGATAAATTTGCTGGTGATTTATGTTGATTGTCTTCTTCTGTCATTCTTTTAAAGTAAAATCCAGGAGTAAATCCACGATTGTATACTTTTTTCAATTCTGTTACCCATCTACCGGCTTTTTTATTTGTAAATGTACCATCGTAATACGCTTCAATAGCTTCACGATAAGTTTTCGTAACAATTTACCTTGTAATTTGAGTACATTCCCATATTATTTCACCCTTAATAATGAAAAATTTTTCGCAAATTTCCGTCATTTTACGATCGAATTGCTCATATAGTTCTTGATTAATCTTCATTTTTTGACCAAAAGCTCCTTGCAGTAATAGTTCTTGATCGTAAAGCTCCTTCCAAGTTAATGTCCTGCGCAATGCTTCAGTTGCCTCTTTCTTGTGAGGAAATCCTTGAAGACTGCTCTCAACTGCTTCTGTCCAAAGAACCATTATTTTATATGGAATTTCTGGAATATCGATTGAGGGATCAATATTTTGATAATCATGTGCAATTAATAATAAGTCGGGAATAGAACCTTCTGTCTTTCCATTAATTTCTTTTAATGTTTTCATAAGATTTGATGGGCGTTCAATAACTTTATAAGCAGGATACCCTCCAATATAATTTCCGCCTAAAAATTTTTTAGCAAATTCTATCTCTTCTTTATGTGTATCACTTACCATATTTATCACTTATTAAAATATAAATTTAATAATTTAATAATTTAATATTTGTTTATTTTCACTTATAAAAAAAAATTTAACTACCTAGTTTAAAATAAAATTATCACCGAAAAAGAAATTACAATTTTATAATCTTCTACAAAATAAACCCAAAGGTTTTCATTTAATGAAAATAAAAATATTTGGAAGAGGAAATAATTTTATTGATCCTAAAATCAATAAAAATACCGAAGGTAAAAGTAAAATGAATATTTTGCTATAAAATATTAATACCATTCCCTTTTAAAAAACCTTTTAATTGAGGTTCATATTGAAATGAATATGCGTTACACAGGTGGTGAATAAATCTCTCCCAAATCTTACTAATTACATCGTTTTCTAATGGTCTTGAAATATTATATCTAAAGATATCTTTTCCAGTTATTTCTTCCCTAATTTTAATTCTATTTTTTAATATAAATGAACCTAAGGATTCAAAAGAGGGGTATGATACTTTTAATTTCTCTCTTATTCTTACTAACCATTCAAATGAATAGCAAATAATGTAATCAATAACAATATCCTCTGGGAATTCATTAATACAACCAGTTGTAGGTAAAAAATCTCCAGACTTAAGTATTAATTCGTTTTTTTCTTCACATAAACTATTTAATAAATCATTCACATTTGTAAGAGATTTTATTGTGTTGAATCTAATCCCAACCTTAACATGAGGCTGAATTTCTGGTGGTTTAAAATAATGGGTGAAATAACAACCTTTCACTGATTTATGGGATAACATTTCTTCAAGGAAATTATAAATATTGATACCTAAGCAGAATACACCACCAATTCCATATTTTGGTCTTGTAAAAATGGCTCTATTTTGAAAATCCTTGAGGGCTTCAATCATATTAAATACTATTCTTCACAGATTATTAAAATATACTAATATAAAAAAAAAAAGATTACCGAAAACAGTTGTTAAAACAAAAATAAAAACTATATTTAAGTTCATTAATATCTTGAAATCGTTCTATCCTATTCTCATTTATAGTTTTTTCAAAAAATTGATCAAAAATAGAATAATTTGAATTCTTCAAAATTGTAGATAATCTGTTTTCCAGTAAATTATAGTATTCTCGTGGAAAAATTTTCCCCATTGATAAAATAAAATAAAGCACTTTACCAATAGAGTAAAAGTCAGCACGATAATCAATATTATCATCTCTGCCATATAGCAATTCTGGAGCGATGTAAAACATTGAACCAACTATTTCTCCTGTATAAGTAATTCTGTCTGAGAACATATCAAGGCTTATACCAAAATCAATAATTTTTATTAAATTATCTTTTATAAGAATATTTTTTGGTTTTAAATCTCGATGAATTATACCATTTTTATGAATATATTGAATTGCATTCAAGATTTGAGAAAAAAAATTAAAAATCTCATCAAAACTTAAGTTATTTCTTTTAATTTTATCATTAATACTGCAATCTGCCAACTCCATAACAAAAAATTTTATTCTATTGATTTTATTATAAAAATAACCCCAATCAATAATCTCGATAACATTTTTATTAGTAGATAATTTCTGAAGGATTTCCAGTTCTCTCTGGTATCTCTTATTACTATGATATGATTCTTCAATTGTTGAATATATTTTCATCGCATAATCACACTTATCTTCTTCATTTTTTACCAATATCACAAGAGCTTGTCCTCCACCACCAAGTTTAACGATTTCCCCGTTATTATAAACAGCTTTCCAAGAATATTTATTACCTTTAATGATAGCAGGAATCTTTATTTTAATTTTATCTTTAACTAATCCAAGATCTTTAGAAACATATGAGAATGAATTTTTTAAAATATCGTCGATTTTTGTAATATATTTCGATAAAGTATTGGAAGGATTTAATGTAAAAGGTAGTGAATTCTCTTTATAAATTCTATATGATAAATAATTAATTGCGACTTTAGGTTTCCAATTTTTAAACCATGTAGCAAATGCATAAAAAATATACAAATAATCTGATGGACCTATAGAATTTTTAGCAATTATCTGTTTATTATTATTTAAAATCCATTTTGGACTCCCTTCTTTCATCAAATTTAACTGATTTCTTAAAATTTGATAAATATACTTTTTATTTTCAGGTAGATCTTCATAAATGATATTTTTAAATATTTCTGAAAGGATTTTTCTACTTAAGTCTATTTGTTCTTCCTTTAAACAAAAATTAAATATTTTCTTTAGATTTAATTTTCCATATTCTGTTAAATAAACTGTTTCTAAAGTTCTATTATTTTGAGCATACATTTTAGTTTCTATTTCTACTATACCTTTTTGAATAAGACTTTCTGTTACATTTAAATTATCTTCTTTAAACAACTTTAGAATAGTCCTATTCCAATCTACAAGTTTTATTTTACTGTTCCATAACTTAAGCAATTTATTCTTCAAGATTTTTTCTTCTTTTTCATTTAGATTTAAAGGTGTAATAATTTTTTGCGGTCTTCTTATTTTAAATTCATTTCTTCTTAATCCCCATTGTTTCTTATGTATTTGACATTCTTTTACATCATATCTATGAATAATTTTATATGGACCATTTTCTTCTTCATAAATTTTTTCTACAAATTGAAAACTTTCATTAGGACAATTACAAGGTTTGGACTTAATACTTTTTGGCAGACCAAATGACCTCCTTAAATCTTAGTACAATTATATTTCTTCTTCATAACGATTTCTCTCTATTATTTTAGAATCGCTTAATTGTCTAAATTATACTCATAAAGTTTTGCCTAATTTCTTGTCAATTTTAATCTTCATATGACAAAAAAATTAGTTTATACATTAAAATATTTGAAGTCCTTTTTACTATTACAATATTATTTTTCATTATCTGTAAATCTTGCTCGTGTTACTTGTGAAAAACCATCATCATTTTTCGATACAGTAATAACTAATGGAAAAATCCGTATATATCCAGGTATCAGAGTTCTAGGTGATATCGCAATTAATTTCCTGTCTGGTAAATGAGTTTCAATCATATTTGCCAGTAATTCTCTATGATCATCACCAATACTTTGATCAAATTCATCCCATATAAAAAATTGTGATTCTGACATTCCCAATATAGCCATTTCGAAAGAAATTGACACACGTAACTTTTCACCTTTACTTAATCGAACACTTTTAAGTGGATCTAAAGAACCTCCAGGACTATTTGAAACAAGTATATTTAATACATAATCTCCTAATTGTTTTTCAGATTTAGTAAATTCTAAATGACCATCAAGTTCTAAACCTTTAAGAATAGTTTGGAATTTATCATTAACTTTCTTTTGCCATTTTAGAAGAGCATTTTCTAAATTATTTCTTGCAATATCAAATTTCTCTTCACATTTCTCAAGTTCCTTTTTATATTGTTCAAGTTCAATTCTATAATTTTTTAAATCATTTCTGGATTTATTATATATTTCAATAATTGTAACATCAATCTCTTTAAATGTATCTAATATCCCTTTTTGAATTTCAATGTTTTTTTTTATTTGATCTAAATTATTAGAGGTATGTTCCACGATATTTACAATTTCTTCAATATCTTTGTTTATTGATAAGTAATTTTCATCCTTTATGAAATCAACAATATTAATAGCATCAATATCCATTGTTTCATTATTTATTGTAATAGATTCATTCTGAGCATTAAACCATGTTAATAAATTGACTTCAAAAATATTCGAATATGTTGTTAAAATTGATTGAATTTGTGTTTTTTGTTCTTTTATAGTATTTATGGTCTTCTTTAATTGATTTCTTTTATTCTTTGCATTTTCTATTGACGATCCAAGATCTTTAATTTGTTTTTGCGGATCTGAAAGAATTAAATGAAGCTCATCAATTTTCTCATCTAAAATCCTTCTCTCTTTCTTTTCTTCTTTTATATTATTTTCTTTATTTCTAAATTCTAAATATTTTATTTTTAATTCTATAGCTGAAAGTAAATTCTTTGAATCATGTAACTCATGCTTGTTGGCTTGAAATTGGCTCTCTAAGGAGTTTCTTTCTTTTAATATTTTCTCTTTTTGTTTTTCAATTGCCCCCCGTCCGATGTAAAACTTGAAATTACTATGGAGAAATCTTTTCTGGGAAAAAATGTTATAACTATAACCATCTAAGCAAATAATTTTTGAATAGGGATTTTTTAATAAATATAATTCTTTCTGTTTTGGATTTTCTGCGAAAAATGTTTCCGAAAACATCAAATTCATCAAATCGATTATTGTATCTTTTCTGATATTTACAGGATTTACTTTTAATAAATGGGTCCAATTTTTGAATTCAGGATTAGGTTGTTTTACAAATTTTTTTCTAGGACTTAACAATATTGCGCTATCTTTTAAATTTCGATTGATTTCTTCAGCTTCTTGACGATTTTCTTCATTAATTACAACACCTAATTTATTTTTTTTCATTAGAATTTCAACAAAATTTATCCAAGTTCCGATATTATCTTTAAATTCAAGAGTTTGAAATAGAATATCATTTGTAATATTTTGTTTGTTTAGAGCATGTTGCAAATTTAAAACATTTGGGGGTATTATTGTTCGATCTTTATTAAGTGAATCTAATTCACTCTTTAATAAATCTAATTTTCTAACTAAAGGATAACTAACTTGATTTAGTTCATTTATTCGTTTTTCAACCTGTTCATATTCTTGAATGATAGAAGGTTCATTAATTAATTCTGGAGGGGGAATATTCTTATTTATTAATTCTGTTTGTATTTCTTTAAATTGTGTTTCAAAATTATGAATTATACCTATTAAATAATCTCGTTCTTCTTTATACTTTTGATAATTAGTCTGTAGATTTTCAATTTTTTGTCGAATATTATTAATCTTTTCTTGATTGTTATAAATTAATTTTCTTAAATCTTCTCTTTCTTTTTGTTGATTTTCCATTTCTTCACTTATGCTAAAATAATTGTTCTGCTCTTTATTAAAAAGCATAAAATTCTCATGTATTTCACCACAAATAACATCATATTCTAACAATGAAATTTTTTCCTCAATATCTTTTTTCTTAAGAAATCTATTATAATCATCTTGAATTGTTTGAAATTTCAATAGGGCAGTTTCCAATTGAATTTCTGCCCTTTCTAAGTTTTTACTTGCATTTTTAAATTCATTTCGAGTTAATTGTACATTTTCTCCATATGTTTCAACTCCGATAAATTTTGAAACGGCATCATATCTTTCTTTAGCAGATTTTATAGTCCAAATAGCGGATTGTAAATCATCTATAAACATTAAAGGATCATTCCAATCTCCAAATTGTTTAAGTTCTACTTTAATTATTCTATTTTCAGTACCGTCAGGTAGTCTAATATACCGATAATTTTTTTTTGGATTACCTCTATATGCTCTAAAACCAATTGTCAAAGCATCATCTTTTGGGTATTTATGAATATAATTTGGACCAGAATTAAGAAGAGTTAATTCTATTCTTGCAATATCCTGAAATTTCTTTTGTTTTTGCCCATCTATTATTATTTCTTCAAAATTAAAAAATTCTTTTTCATTTTCAATTTTTCTTCCTAAAACATATTGCATAGCTTCTAAAATGTGCGATTTTCCTTTTCCACTACTTCCTGTCACAAAACATCTTTCATTAGGTTGTCCAAATGGAATTCTTGTATTCCTATAACTTCCAAAATTTTGTATAAATATCTCTAAAGGTATTGTATTATTCATCTATTTTATCATTATTTTCTTGATCTTTATTAAGATTCGATTCGTCAATTATCTTTTTTATTGGAATTTGTAATTTGGAACGAGCTCGGATATATTCTTTTGGTAAAAATTGAGTTAATAAATCTATATTTGTTTCCTTATTATATACTTCATAAAATATTTTTATAAGCATTTCCTCAGAAATACAAGCTGACATTAATTCTGTAGGCTCAAAATAAGTTATATTTTCCTCCTGATATTCCATGATCCAATGCTGAGCAGACAATTCTCTGATAATAGACTTTATCTCAGATGGTTTTATAGTGGTCATTTGCAATTTTTTTTCAAGGTTATCAAATGTGGGACCATGTTCGTTATAGAACCTGTGTAAGAGGATGATACAAGCTAAGGCTATAAATTTACTAGATAAAGCCCTTCGTTTAATATCAATAGCATCAGAATTGATAATAATAGGTACAATGTAGTTTTCTGATCTTACTACTTGTAATATTCCCTTAAAATGATTATTGACATTAATAATAAACATATTAATTTCATTTTCTCTAGTTTCAGGCTCTTTGGAAAAATTTAACTGCGTGATATTAAATCCTGGTCCTTTACCTGTCCCTTGTAAAATAAGAGAAAGGCGAAGTTTTGTTTCATGACTTAATCCAATCTCAGAATTAAAATTTGAATCGATTTTCATAATGCGTGCCCCATTTAATTTTTTTTTATATCTTTTTACTACTTTTTATTGGTTTCGAGTTATCTTTTTTTAAATTCATCTTGAACATTCTGGCATCAAATAATTCAATAAAATTTTCATAATCCTTGATAATTTGAATTTTTTCATCTAAATGAATCTTCTTCTTGAATGCTAAATTATGAAAGGCTATTAATCTTTCAAGTACTTTTAAAGGTTTCTTATTTTTAATGAGATGATAATCTAATCCTGAATCTGATTGTTTTGCAATATCGAATAATTTTTCTTCAATTGTAATTATATTAGATTCACGCAAAAATAACTTATTTGTGGGAGTATCTTCAATTTCATCTGTAGGCGCTTCCGGTAATTCAGTATATGAAATTTCATCTTTTTTTCTCAGGAAATTAATTAAAGCACGTTTTATCAAAAATGAATTAATTTTCATAGGATATTGTGCTGGAACGGCACTTGATAATGAATTAAAAAATAATGATTTCCAATTTTTTTTTTCAAAATTTTCTAAAACAAAATTTTCCATTTCTTCAAATGGTGCATTTATTAAGTTTTCTTGGATGATTTTTGAGCGTATATTAAATTTTCTACCTGAAATATATAAAATCTGTTTTATTGCAATAATAATTTGGTTAATAATATGAGTTATTTGTTGAATTTTAAGATCTTCACTTAATTCTTCTGATTTCTGATAATTAAGAATTTGGTCCATCAAATCAAATACAGCATTTATTTTTATATCAACTCTTGGATCTTTTACAATAGCTTCTCCTTTTTCCATTAAACTATCAATTAAATTTTTTAAATTGTTTGATAAGGAAAAAATAAAATCAATTTCCAAACCATATTGATTATAATTCCAGTATGAACGAATATCTTCAATAGCAGCAAATAAATCATGTAATATTCCATATTCCTCCATCCCAAGCATTTCAGATTTAATTTTTTGGTAATTATGAATTACTATACGACCTAATGTTGTGAATTTCAAATTATTTTTGATTCGTTGTAAAGGAGCATTCGAAAAATTTCCCATTAATCGTTTTATTATTTTTTCAAAATTATCCCATTTAAATTCACCATAGGTTTCACAAAATGATTGAAAAATGCTATACTTTGAGAGTTCTATTTGTTTTGCGTTTAAAATACTAGCTATTTGCAGAATCCTCATTGCTATGTTTAAATCTTCTTGATTTTCAAAATTTCCCAGACATTTCCCAAAATACAAAACCATTTTTTCCGCTGATTTTGCTTTTGGAGCATCACAAGACATAATTTCTTCTAAAGTAGATGGGGGGATTAAATCTTTTAAGTTACTTTGAGCTTCATTTGATAAAAAAGATTGATTGTTTTTATCAAAGATGTTCTCTTCTATAGAGTTTTCTTTATCTTCTGAATTTTTATTCATCTTAGTTACAATACTAATGATTTTCTAAGTAAATATATCTATTTGTTAAAAATTTTCCATTCACTAATGATTTTCTTAGTATTCAAGCGAAATTAAATGGAAGAAAAAGAGCATCCTACCAATAAGAAGTTTTTTGTTTTGAAGGGAAAAATCATGAAGATGGAAGGTAATGAGCTAAGTTTTGAGATTAACGATGAAGTTTTAAATGCTTTATATTCTCTTCCACAATGGCGAAATTTAAGAAATATAATATTATCCATAAAATCTGATATTTTGATCTTATTTAAAGGAAAAATATAGTTATACGGCGATTTATCAGTAAAATTTAAAAATCCTCCTTTCATAAACTTTTTTCAAATCAGTGACCCATCTTCCTACTTTTTTTTTTGTAAATGTTCCGTTGTAATAAGCTTCTTTAGCTTCTCGATACGTTTTAGAAACTATCTTGATGTGCTTTTATATTAACTGATTTGTGTTTTATAATTTTTTCTTATTTTCTTAGTAATTTTTAAAAATTCAAAGTAGTCTTTGAATTTATAAAGAGATTATGATTCTAGACCTCAAAAGATATGTTTAAATATTTTAGTAATTATGACTTTAAATAAAAGAATATCTCTATTAAATATTTTAAAAAATCTTGGAAATATTAAAGGAGAGACATTCCTCCAAAAATACATTTATTTTCTTTCTTATTATAAAGTACAGGATCTTTACTATCATTATGATAAACATCATTATGGTCCTTATAGTTATGAACTAAATGGTGATCTTGATTATTTTGAAAATGAAGGGTTAATACGCATAAATAAAGATCATAAAACTCATATTATTACCCCGTATGAGGAGAAAATTGATAATTTTCTTATTAGCAATCAATATAAATTAAAATTTGATAAGAGTGATTACTTATTACAAATTAAAATTCTAGATATTTTTGATAATGACTTAAAAACACTTGATCGCATAGAGTTATTTTCAACTATGCATATTTTAATTGTACAGGATGAAATATTTCTAAAAAAAGATGTTTTTAAGACAGTTGAGGATTGGAAACCCGAACGTTTTTTAGAAGAAGAAAAAAATGAAATTTGGAAGATTTTGATTCAATATAAAATGATTCCAGAAACAATAGTTGAAGTTAATAAAAAAATTGAAAAATTGAAAAATATTGCTCCTGGTCTCAAAGATGCCCATAAATATCATCGATTTATCGAAATTGTCTTAAAAGATTTATTTGGTGCCCAATTAACAAATTTTCAAAATGAAAATCCAATAAATCTAGGGAAAAAAAGAATAGATATCGTGGCAAAAAATAATAGTGTAAAAGGATTCTTCTCAGAAATCAGAAATAATCATAATATCATTTGTCCTTATATTATATTTGAATCTAAGAATCTATCACATGATTTAGAGAATCCTCATTATGACCAAATGGTTGGAAGATTTTCATATGAGAGAGGCTATTTTGGAATTATAATCTGTAGAAAAATTGAAAATAAGGAGAAAGAGCTAGAGCAATTAAGAGAAATTTATAATAAAAATAGGTTTGATAGATATTATGTTCTTGTTATTGATGATAATGATATTAAAAATATGTTACTTCTTAAAGAAAAAGGTTTGAAACCCGATGAAATATTAGAATCAAAACTTAAAGAATTAGCATTTAATTTTGTTAAGGCAGAGATTTAACAAGTTTTCGTCTTCTTATCTTAAAAATTATAGAAATACTTTTAAAGACATTTTGGATAAGACAATAATCAAATGGATTACAAGAAGAAACAGGATGAGAAAAGCCTGACTTAGAAATCCGAGAGATTTGAATCCTTGTTTCATGATTAGACAGTATAATTGATTTCGATTATTTAAATGTAAAATCTCAAGGTTGATAAAGTAAATAATTATAGGCACATCCTTTAGATAAAATAGTATTGATTAAGAAAATAGAAGAGCTTTTGTAGGAAAATGTTAAAAAAAAAAAAATGTGAGAGTAAATTTCACTATTTATTTTGGTAAATATATTCTAAATTCGTCGGTGATAATGTCAAAAGGTACCCTATGACTTTTTAACCAGAATTCTGAGGGAATAATCTCCTCATATTCTCCTAAATTATCATTTGTAACTATTAAACAATCAAGTTTGATAGCTGTCATTATCATAAGAATATCTGCAGCGATTTTTGGAGGAGCTTGTGTAATTATGCCTCGTCCTAAGTAATATTTATAAGACCCAGGATAATCAATACAATCATACAGTCTCCAATCAGCTATTCCAATAATCCAATATTTGTATTTTAGAGCATTATACATAATTTTAATATTTTCTATCTTAGGGGGAAATACACTATAATAACCAGCGATATTAGAAATATCTGCAACTATATCTTGTTTTATTTTTGTCACCTCATGCGAGTGATAATTGCAGAGAAACCCCAAACTCAAATCCCTTAATTTTTATACGACCTAAATCTCACGTACAAATCTTAATAACTACTTCTCACTCACATCTTATAATTTAAAAATAAGCACATAACACTAATATACAAATATTCTACCTACTCTCTATCCACAAAAAGCTGACCGCTTACTAAACACTCATACTGGGGCCAATGCAATAGGTCTTAATATTTGACCTATTATTATAAAAGTAAATTGTATATTTATTTTTTATGGGAGAATCTTCTTTAGACTTCTTTATTTAGAAAATTTATTAGTTTCTCCTAATTAACTTAAATATTAAAGTAGTAGTTATTTTAATTTTAATTTCTTCTAAATGAAAAGGTATCATTCAAAAATTAAAAAAATAATATTTATGAAGATATTCCTTCAAAATATACAGTATAAATGTTTTCAGTATTCACCAATTTATTTTCAATATAATTTCGAGGAATTTTGAAATAATAATCAAATTCACTGGTACTACCAATTTTACTTGGAGAACGGATAAAATTTAGTTCCTAAATCTAATGCAGCTACAAACATGATACATCTGTATTCTCTTTTGTATTATCATAAAATATTGATTCATTTCTTATAATTAGAATTAATAATAAATTAAAATAATATACATATTGATTGATTTCAATTTCATAAATAAGAAAACTTATATTCTCTTAATCTAGAAAATAAATACATCTTTTCAGATTTAATTTTTTATATCTTGAGGGAATATGAGAAGTCCTAGATTTTGCATTTTCTGTAATCAAGAACTGGATGAAAAAAATAGATCGGTTGAACATATAATTCCAAGGTGTATGGGTGGAAAGCTGAAGTCAAATTTGATTATTTGTAAGAAATGTAATAATAATTTTGGTACAGAATTTGACGAGGCTCTGATAGAAAGATTTGCACTTATATTGCATCCTGTAAGATTATTTAATCCCCATCTTAAAATTAAGGATGTTATTGTTGAATTACGTGGAGTTAAATATTTACTTACTGCGAATGGCATTAGTCTTAAAGACCCCTATCAAAAAAAGAAGGGAAAAGGTTTTCTCGGCATGGTATTTCCAAATGAGAAATCATTAATTAAACATTTAAAAAAAAAGAAAAAGAAGGTTCCAACAATTGATATTCAAAAGACAATCGAAGCTACTAAAAGAGAAAAATATGATATCATAGAACATTTTGATTTTGAGATTAAGAATATTAATAATGAGGTATATAGGTGTTGCGGTAAAATATGCTACGAATTTTTATTTCATAATAACAATAATTATAAACCTTCCTCTGATTTGTTTAATAAATTCGTCTTAAACAAACTCGAACCTTCTGATTTCCCAATTTGTATTTGGTATGGGGAATTCAACCCTTTAACAAATAGAGAAGAATCAATATATCATATAATTGTTATTGAAGGTAGAAAAGATGAACAGATTTTGATTGCTTATTTAAATGTCTTTAATTGTCTACCTACTTTAATGATCCTTGATAAAGAGTACACAGGTCCGACTTTCTTACACGGATATTATCAAGACTTACTTAGTAATACTCAAAGTCTTTTTACACCTTCTTTTTCAATTCCCTTAACCCGTCAAGAAGTGGTTAATTTAATTGGTCAGTTCAATCCACTTGACGTAGTGGAAGATTATGTAAAAAATGTGTTTGAAACTTTAGATAATAGTAGATTTTATCCAATAAAGAGAGAATTGGCACTACTTATAGACAACTTACCATTAAGAGTGAGTGCTTCTGATGCTGGTTTACTAGCAAAGATATCAAACACTATGGTTTCAATTTTAGATAAATACGGTCTCTTTTTAGCTATTAAGAACCGTCTCGAGGAAATTAAGGATAGTTCTGATCCTATAACTTTTTTAACCAACATATCAATAATGATAGATTTCCTTTTATTCTCCTTTAAAAGAGCAAGAATTACTATTGAAATATTTGAAAAACTCTCTCAAATCATACAATGATTATGGATATAAAATTAAATAATATCTGTAATGACTTTTCATGACGCTCTTTCTATAATAAAGCTTTTATTTCAAAATTTCTAGTCATATGACTCTCAAGAGAAAAACCAAAAACGATATGAGCTTCATTTTGATGAAGGTATAGATGGGAAGTTTCGGGCATTTTGCGAAGTCTTTAATATAGAATTAAATACTTTTATCGTAAATACCGTTAAATCCTATTTAGACGAGATTGGTGATGATTTAGGGGATGGAGATTATGATACCATTGGGAGATATTACGACGTATCAAAATTGGTTAGCGTGCAACCACACAATATACCTCATAAGGAACCTGGAAAAAATATAAAAGTTGAAGCCGAATTTCCTCTTCTAATTTCAAAGGCAATTGAGTACATTTGCGAAGAAATTCCAAAAACTCCTGAAAAGTTTATTGTAGATACAATAAATGGGGAAATAGATATTTTAATAGATACTGTTAAAGAAGGCTGTTATGACTTCCTTGCTACATATAAGAATTTTTCAAAAATAGTAAAATCAATCCAACGAATCCGTGAAGAAGATTTTATTTAAATTAAGTTAACGAGGTTGTATACTATTAAGAAAGTAGTTATTGTTCGAAATAAGGATGATAATCCCAAATTCACAGTACGACTGTCGCAAGAATTAGCACAGGCAATAAATATTTATTGTGAAACCATTGAGATGAAACCAGAGCAATTCATCAAGGATGCTATTGTGAAAGATTTAATGCGTACTTATGTAGTATTACAACCAGAAAATTATATTTGTTTAGGCGACAAATTCCCTGAGGTTAAAAAACCATTAAACATGTGTTTTGAGGTTATGAGATTGATGATTGAACATAATTCTAAATAAACGAAATTAGTGGAGGGGATTTAATGAGCAAGAAATGTATTTATCAATCAAATTTTCCAGATTTTAAGGAAGTAAGATGCGCAATTCCTTTAACTCTACGGCCGCAACATTTAGAGAAATATTATTCTACTGAATGTGAATCAAACCTTATAATGATATAAGCTATTTTAGATTTAAACTATATACTAATATATAGTATTTAATGGCTATATTTATTTATAAATTTAATGAAATGCTTATAAAGGCAAAATTTCTTAGAAGATTTTTGAGTCATTTATAAAGACAAAATCGTGGAATGAAAAATACTAACTTCTATTAGCACAAATTACCATAAGCTGGCATAAATTTAAATTTAGAAAATTTTATATAAATATTATGGCCTACGAAGAAAAAAATATTTGTAAAAAATGCGAATCGAAAATAAAAAAACCTGAGAGAAAATTGGGTTCTACTGAGAAAAATGTTCTAAGCGATATTGGGAATAACATTCATGAAATGGAGAAGGATTGTTCATTGCACCCACAAAGATTTAAAACAGAACCAAATCTTTATCAAAAAGATTTTTGTGGATCATTTGAGACACATATTAGTGAAGGAGAAAATAGCTCCTCATCAGAATCAGTGGAGTTAATAAATAATGAGGGAAATATAATTAAAAAGGAAAAAAGATTTTCCATGAAACATACGAAAGAAGACACTGAGACCGTTTCAACGCTTAATCTCAATATACCTAATTTTAAACAAAAAGTAATTGAACAAATTAAAAAACTAACCAATTCAATTGAATGTTCGATTAAACAGAAAAAAATTATCTTATTAAAATCTGAGACAATATTAAACAAACATATTTCGCGAGCAAAAAGAAATGAAATAACCATACGTAAAAACTCAAATCCGTATACACAAGCGGCGGCAATTATTTATGCTGTCTTGAAATCAAACAATAAAATGCCCAAGATTAGTATAGAAAATCTAGCAAAGAAAGCTGGAGTGTCTAAGAGTCCCATTGGAAAACAATATCAATATTTTAAAAATTTAGCACCAAAATTAGATTTTGATTTTAACAATGCTCAGTTAGGAGAGACAAGAAGGATTTTATCTATCTATTTTTTTAATCAGTTAATAAATACAAGGAGTGATTTATCTGAACTTATTTCACATTTAAGAGAGATTGATATATCTAGGCTTGTTTTACGGTTAGGAGAGATTATTATAGACGCAAACAAGTTAAAATTCCTTGATTCTTTCACTAGTATAGAAGCATTAAGACGATTAAAATTAACATTAGAAGAACGCAACTTGCTTGGAAAATTAAAAGAAAAGATAGAAATACTTCGAGATATGAAAACTAACTTTACGGATATATTTACCAAATATTTTTCTGATTTAGTTAATCTCATAAAATTAATGATAATATCAAATAAATCTCATAAAATAATTGATGCCGATTTTTCTGCTCAGGATTTTAGCAGGTTTTTAATAGATAAAGGTATAAATATGTATACAAACGAAAATACTCTTGCTAAAACAATTATAGATATTTTTATATTCTTAAAAAAGAAATATCCCGATTATTTCCCTACTCGGGTAAAGACAGGAGAGGGTTGGGCATCACGCGCTGATAACACAGGACATATTCGGAAGAGGGTGGTTGGAAGTCGAATCAAACTTTACGTAATGAAACATATTTATAAAGGAAAGTATTATAATTGTGCAAATGGGATAGCTATATGTCCCGAATGTTTAAATGAGGGTTTTACCGTAAATACATCACTTCCGAGAATTAGGTCTAAAGAATTTCATCACGAGGATATGAGATTAGAGGGATACTCTGTTAATGAATTATATAAATTATTCGTTAATGATCGAGGTAATCCAAATTTTTTACGAGACTTGATTAAAAAAATTTCATATAAGGAAGCGAAAGAATTAGCGTTTTTTGGAACCAAGGTACTCCACCCATTGTGTCTTGATATTAATGAAAAAGGAGATATTTCTTCAGAAGTTAGGTTTTTTAACGAGCCAGAATCAGAAGAGTTTACGACAATAAGTAAAGAGATAGTTCAAGGTGATCGAGTCATAAAAGCAATCACCTCAATAGAAAAGCTCTCAATGGTCACTATAGAAGGTGATACAATGATCCCATTATCGGGAACTGCTTCG
>JAUWZR010000147.1 GCA_030615235.1 Promethearchaeota archaeon | reverse complement strand
AAATTTCCATTTTTTCTTTTGTTTATTATTTCACCACGCCAAAAACCAATTTTAGGGTCTAAAATTACCTCCCACATTTTTACAAAAAAATCTAAACTCATTTTACCAGAATTTAAGACCCTAGGATTTTCCCCAATAGCGTCCTCTTGTGAATATCCATAATATTCGGTAAAAGCTTTATTGACTTGTAAAATATGTACATCTTGATTTCTATATTCAGCTATGACTTGTGAGTTTGGTGATCCTTCAAAACCTTTTTTAAAAAGCTCTAAATGGATCTTTTCATTTTTTCTATCTATTAATTCATCTTGCGGTTTATGTATTTTCAATTTGTGCTCTCCAATTTTATGATTCCCTTAATTTCCATTAAAATAAATAATAGTCTTTATAAGAAGTTATAAAAATTTGAGGAATTTTGGTGTTTTTAATTATTAGTATAATCATGCAAACTGATTTAATTTTCATCTTTATAAAATATTAAATAAAATCAAAAAAAATCAAAAAAAAAAGAAGAAAAGCAGCCTTATTCTCTAAATTTATCCGTTAATAATACTGTCTAATTTTGGAAAAATTCGAGGGTAGTGAACCGCCATACAATGAACTCCTGCAAGGAGGTTTTTTTTTCGCAATTCTGTTATGAATGGTTTAAAAAATTCGTAATTATATTGATCGTATAATTCTTTCTGCCGCTTTTTATCAGTAACTTCTTTTTTTACGCTCTTCCACTTAGCTAGGATTTCCTTAGGGACGCTGACGCCTGGTACAAAAGTATCAAAACCTTTCGCCATTCCATACGACTTCATCGGAAAGATTCCAAGTAATATCGGCACTTTATACTTCTTAATTTCTGTTAAAAACTCTATAGTTCGATCGAGGTCGTAAACAACTTGAGTCTGTATAAATTCACAACCCGCTTCTGCTTTTCTACCGATTTTTAATATTTCTGCACCCATCGGTTCAGCATTAGGATTTGCTGCCGCGCCTACATGTAGTGTTGGAGGTGCATCGATTTCGTTCCCGTTAATAGTACCTTTGTCTACCATTTCCCTCACTAATTTTATAAGTGTTGTGGAATCAAGATCAAAAACAGGCTTAGATTCGGGCATATCGCCTAAGGCAGTGTGATCGCCCGTAAGGGAAAGCACATTGCGTATCCCTAGAGCGTGCGCTCCCATTATCATTCCAGCAATTCCTAACTTATTAACATCTCTCACAGTCATTTGCCAAACGCATTCTAAACCAGCTGCTTTTTGTATTAAATGCGTAGCAGCCATAGAGTTTATTGTTACAATTCCTAAGGGACTATCAGTTACATTTGCGGCAATAACATATGGAGCCATCTCTTTGGCTTCATGGATAGTATGAGAAAGATCTGTAGTTTTTTCAGGCTCAAGTTCACCTGTTAGTATAAATTCACCCTTTGCGATGGCTTCCCCTAATTTTGAATATGTTTTTACTTCTGTCATTTTAATGTCTACCTCCAAACTACTTCTCGTTGATGACCAGATTCACTCCAATCTCTTGGTTCTCTCAATTTCGAAAAGTTCTCTAATTGTCCCAAATCTTTCAAGCGATTGTAGATTAATACCCATCCACAATCCTTCTCGTAATTACCAACTTCGCATTTACCATCAACCATACCTCCACATGGTCCGTTCATTAACGCCTTAGCGCAAGTTGTAATCGGACAAATTCCACCCGTTTCATTTAATAAGCAGTCTCCACATCCTAGGCACCTCTGATGAAATCTTCCTATTCTTTCGGTCATGCCAATGAATTGAGTATCGTTTGCTGAGAACACTGGTTTTAAGGGATATTTTCTTGACAAAACTTTAAGGATTGATTGAGCTCCATTTCCACAAGAAAGATTTAAAATCGCGTCAGATTCTTGGATTTCCTCGTCAATTTTTCGAAGATCTTTTATCATTACTCTGTTATCGCATACTTCATCTGAGACAATAGCAATCGTTATAGTAAATCCTTCTTTCTCTAACTTTTCAGTCATTTCTTTAGCACCCTCAGTTCCCCCAGTTTGACACATAGCAGCACAAGAGCCACACGATACAATAGCAATTTTATTTACCCGCTTTAACGCTCCAAGAACCTCTTCAAAAGGCTTCTTAGTTGTAATAGTTGTCATAATAAAAGGGTAAATATTCAAAATAATTAATATTTTTTTCTTTCAAAACAATGGTGAGATCAAAAACTTACAATCTCTGATCGAAAAAGTAAAAAAAGTATAAAATCTATATTTACAACTATACTAGTATTAGGTAGTATTTGATTTTGTATCAACTATCTGGGAATTATTTATCATTAACATGTCTATCATGTCTGATATTAAATCTGTCGAATATAAAGGCGTTCATTATAAGATTTTGAGCGATTCAGACCATAATGATTACCTAAATCTCAGTGGACTAGGAATTGAGGATATCACTGAAGTAAAAAACCTAGAAAAGTTAAAAACTCTGAAGTCATTAGTTTTAAAGGATAATAAAATAACTAAAATTACTGGGCTTGAAAACCTAATAAACCTTGAAATTTTAATTCTAAACGGAAATAGCATCCGTAAAATTGGAGGTTTAGACAACCTCAAAAAATTAAAAATTCTATTCTTAAACGAGTGTAAACATATTAAGAAAATTGAAGGCCTTAATTTTTTAAGGAATTTAAGGGATTTAAAACTAAGAAATAACGAAATCAGTGAAACCTCGGGACTGGATTCCTTACATAAGCTCGAGGATTTAGACCTTTCTCGAAATAGGATAAATGAATTAACAAGTCTTGGTAATTTGAAGCGACTTATCCAAATAAACTTATCCAATAATCAGATTCAAGATATGAGAGGGCTTCAAGCATTGTCGAACCTTAAACGACTTGATTTACACGGAAACCAGATTAAAGTAGTTAAGTGTCTCGAAAAACTCGTGAAATTAGAGGAGTTAATCATCACAAATAATCCCGTTGAAAAAATAGAAAATTACGAGAGCTTAAAAAATTTATGGACCATTACAATTAGCACGGATCACCTTCCAGATTTAGAGTTTAGCAAATTTACTTCGCACTTTAGGCCTGGAAGAGACGGCGATTACTTCACAAAAGATAGTTAGTAAATCGTTTGACTTTTAAAATTCTAAATAAAGAAAAAAAGAAATAAATGATTATTGTATTAAAGTGGGAAGGATTTTTGCTAATGGAACGGCCAACCCACCAAGTAAGGAGCCAATAGATGTCAGTTTTTTAAGATAAGTCTTCATGTTTTTGGTAACTTTAATAGTTCTTGTTTTCCCTTCTATAATAATCCCATCAGAGGACATCAAGAAAATTTGAATTGTCTGTTCTCCCGTCTCTCTTGGCTCTAAAGTTAACCAAGTTGTATCTCCGTTTTCTAACATTGTTGATAATACACCTGCAATGTCAGTACTTTCAGAAGAAATTAGGGGAATCGGTTTATTCGGAATTAAAAAGCTTCCTCTTCCTTCGACTTTGATATCTAACTTCAATTTGCTAGGTTCAAATCCGGGGGCAACTACTTTTATAGTGTAGTTTTTATCATCTGGGGCATTATTATATAGAAAGATCAAAATATTTAATTCCGCATTCAAAAATACTACTTCTTGGGCTGAGGAATCCATATATATTGGATCTTTCGATAGCCTTTCGATATTGTCGGCTAATTCTAGTTGAAGCCTATCAATGATGTTAAAAAAGCCAGGATTGTATTTTTTAATATAATTGAATAATTTATAGATATCAGAAGTAGAGAAATACCACATACCATCAATTAGCAACCCTTTTTTGATATCAAAAGAAGCAGAGTCTACATTAATTACTTCTTTTAATTCACGGGTAAATTGTTCATCCGTTAAAACGCCTTGATATTGCAAGTAGTATAAGAATAATATTGATTCAATTCCAAAAGTTATTGGTAATTCATCTTCCTCGGCTTCTTTAACCTTTTGAATAAAGGTTGGCGTTAAAAGTTTATCTATTCCTGCTAAGTATTCGTCCCATTTGAGGAATGTAACAGGATCTAAATGATCAGAAAATATTTCCCCAAAAAAGTTGTCTAAGAAAATTTGATGCGTAGTGGGTTTATAGAAATCTTGAAGACCGTTTACATCGTGAATATTAAGGTTTAAACTACGAATGATAATCGCTAATCCTAACCCAATTAGTGCAAATCCTGCTGCTGCGAATCCTAAGTTCAGGTCTCCAAGTAATAACATTACCAAGAACAAAATAAGTGCTATAAAACATATTGTGGCAATAATTTTTAGCAAGTTAACAACTCTTTTGACGCTAGAAAACAGCATTTCAAAACCATCAAGGCTGTCTATTGGTCTCCCTCTTTTTCTTTCAACTTTTAATCGTAATTTAAGAGAAGAATTTGTAGAATTTGCTCCTAGAAATAGCATTATTGAATTGAAGGCATATAATCCTAAGATTACGAAGAATACAATTTTTAACGTGAAGTCCAATACTGAAATAAAAGCTAGAATGGTTACTATCAAAAGAAGAATAGGAAGTATGAATAATAGAATTTTACCAACTCCAGATACATATTTGACCATTTTTCCTTGAAA
Source organism: Promethearchaeota archaeon (assembly GCA_030615235.1). Taxonomy (GTDB): domain Archaea; phylum Asgardarchaeota; class Lokiarchaeia; order Sigyniarchaeales; family SOKP01; genus SOKP01. The sequence goes on along the minus strand of JAUWZR010000147.1, from coordinate 1,965 downwards.
CCGTTCCTTTTTGATTATTTTAGATAAGCCCTTTTCTAATTCTCTTTCCATTTTATAATTCACTTGTTCAAATTCTGTAAATTTTAATAAATATATAGTTAGAATAATAGAAATCGTGATTTAAAATATTAATGTAAATATCTCCCGAACTTCTAATTTAAAAACTAAATATTTAAACAAGAAAACCTTAAAATACATCATGTCGGAAATTGATAATTACGAGATTGTAAGACAAAAATTAAGTCTCGGGTCTTTATACGCGCCAAAACATAAGAAAATTTTTGAGCTAATGAAAGCCTTATGGAATGAAGAGGAAATTGAAATTCTTTCCAAGTTTGAAGGCGCTGATAAATACACTTCGATAAAAGCGTTAGAAAAATCAACTGACATTCCCAGAGATAAACTAGTATCCATTTTGGATGGATTATACGATAAAGGTACAATTGCCAAAGTAGAGAATGCATATGGATTAGTTCCGATTCTTCCAGGTATATTTGAAAGATATTTTATTAGAAGGAACGACTCTGAAGAAAATTTAGTAAAAGTGGCGGAATTATATCGATGGTTTTTTAAGAGCTTTCTACCTCCCTTCTTAGTCGATACTAACTTAAAGTTTTTTAGGCCGCGGTTACCGGTCAACGCTAAGGAAAAGTTAATTGAAATTGACGAATCTCTTGATGTCGAGTCTCAAATTCTTCCTTATGAATTAGTTTCTCAATTAATTGATAATTACGACATTTTTACAGTCATTCCATGTCAATGCCGCTTAATTGCGGAATATACTGGAGATCCTTGTCAGGTGGCACCAGCAGAGATGGGTTGCTTTTTAGCGGGAGATGGAGCTCGATCATCCATCGAACGAGGAGCACCAAAGCTTAGTAAGGAAGAAGCAGTTGAATATCTTAAAAAAACAGAAAAGGCGGGATTAATTCACCATTGTGTTGCCGATATCAGCATTGATTCAACTTTATTCGTATGTAATTGTTGTAGCTGCCATTGTGGGGCCCTTGTAGCTGCTAAAGAACATAAATACTATGCCACTTTAGCATCCAACTATACTCCTAAAATAAACAATGATCTTTGTACAAAATGCGAAATTTGTCTAAATATATGCCCAATGGGTGTTATTTATCATAAACTTCCTAACGAACCAGATTCTTCTGATGAACACATGTTTATAAACGAAGATTATTGCTTGGGGTGCGGAGTTTGCGCGGCTAATTGCCCTAATGATGCTATAAAATTAGTAAAAGTCAGAGATAATATTCCCCAAGAAAAATTTAAAATTGGGACGAAAACATTTTTGGAATTAGTATAAATTGCACTATAAAGTTGTGAGTTTTTTTTCACATTTTTGACGACAGTTTTATAAGAATATATGACGAATTTCTTACAAAGTTTTTTAAATTATACGGATTCGTGACAAAAATTTCTCAAAAAATGAGGAAAAAGATTATTTTTTTATTTTGAACGACATTTTGGGGGACTTTTTTCCCCTAAAAGTAAGGTTTCCGTTTTCATTCTTAATGCATTCAGAAAAAGTCAATTTATTAAGGATTCACCCGATTTCGCAAAACTGGCCAAGGAAAATTTCCCATTACATTTATATACTTAACTTGTCTTGCAATAATTAGAAATAAAAACATAATAAAAGATTATAATAGTGTGATAAAAAAATGGAAATATTAAAACTTCAAGAAAAAATGTTAAGCCTTACGGATGAGCAAATAAACAGTATTTATTCTTTTGCCATTAGAGTAACCCAAGAGAGCATTGATGAGTTAGCTCCAATCTTATTAGATATTTGTTTAGAGGCCGAATCAGGTGTTTTAAAAAACGAGCTTGGCAGAGTGATATTTCACCTACAGAAAACGGAGAGGTTGAATACTCGAATTGGTTTTGAAAAACTATTGCATGGAGCCTTAAGAGTGGATGTTAAAGAAGTTTTTAAGGTCCTTGAATCTG
>JAUWZR010000148.1 GCA_030615235.1 Promethearchaeota archaeon | reverse complement strand
TAAATCGGAAAATTAGAAAATTAAATTACATTGATAAACTTCTCAATCCTATCCATAGCTTCCATAAGCTTTTCTAGTTTTGTTGCGTATGACATTCGCACCATATTTTCTGAGTAAGAACCAAAAACATTGCCCGGAACTATTGCTACCGCTTGTTCTTTCATAATTCGTTTTGAGAATTCAGCTCCGGTAAGACCAAACTTATCAATTTTTGGCATGATGTAGAAAGCTCCATTTGGTTTAACTACTTCGAATCCCATTTCGCTCAATCGATTAAAAGCTAATAAACGTCTCTCGTCAAAGCTCACTAAAATTTCATCGAAAAAGCTTGATTCCATCTGTAAGGCCCTTAAAAATCCATATTGAGCCGCGTGGTTTGTGCCAGCTGCGGTATATTGATGGTATTTCTCCATAACATCAATAATTTCCTTATTAGCTGCGATATAACCCAATCTAAATCCTGTAGCGGAATATGATTTCGACATTGCGTTAATTACAATTGTTCGGTTAAACATATCTTTAAGAGATGCTGGACTAGTATGCTTGGCGTCGTTGTAGAGGTAGTTCTCGTAAACTTCATCTGAGATTAAATACAAGTCGTTTTGTTTAACCATATCTGCGATTTCATCCAATTCTTTTTTGTTTAGTGAATAACCGGTCGGATTGTTGGGTGAATTAATTAAAATAGCCTTAGTTTTATCTGTAATGGAGTTTTTCATTTTATCTATATCTGGCTCAAAATTACTCCTTCTCTCTATTTCAATTACTTTTACATCAAAAAAAGCAGCTAAATAAAAATATGAGATAAAATTTGGGGAAGAAAATATAATTTCATCGCCGGGATTAAATATTGAAGCATAAGTAAGATTAAGAGCTTGCGAGCCTCCATTTGTTAGAATTATGTTATCCCTCCAAGAAGTCTCAATTCTATTTATAGTTTTCAATTTTTGCTCTAGTTGTTCTAATAACTCGGGAATTCCTCTAGTTGGTGCATAATAGGTGATGTTTTTATTTAACGCTTCAATATTTCCTTCTATGGCAGGCCGAGGAGTTAAAAAATCAGGTTGTCCGATTCCTAAACTAATTACATCGGATCTCCCTGCAGCAAGGTCAAAAAGCTCGCGTATTTTTGATTTTGGAGCGTGTTTTATTTTTTTTGCTAATTCCTTCATTTTTACCACTTATTTAAAAAGATATGAAAGGTTGTTAATAAAATTAAATAAGACGAAACGAGAGAAATCTGATTCATAAAGTATGGCTATATTTTTTCTCCATAATTTCGTAAAATTTGATACACTAAGTTCTTGAAGGCTTTTTCTACATTTTTTCCTAATTTAGCGCTTGTTTCAATAAAAGAACTAGCTCCGATCTCCATCGCTAATTTTTCGCCTTCTTCTTTTTCTACCGATCTTTGCGCTTCTAAATCGATTTTATTACCGATTAAAATGTAAGCCCCCTCTTTTTTCACGTAGTTTTTGAAATCTTTAAGCCATTTAGATTCAATCGCAGTAAAGCTATCGTGACGAGTGACATCATAGACGAGTAAACTCCCAACACATCCTTGGAAATACATACTTCGTATTACATTATATTTCTCTTGACCCGCTAGGTCCCACATTATTAATCGAACTTTAGCGTTGACTTCTTCTATGTTAACATCTTTTCGGATTATATTTGCGCCGAGTGTTGGTTTGTAATCTTCTTGGAACGATTCTTCTACAAACTGATTAATTAATGAAGTTTTACCTACGGCACTTTCTCCGAGAATTGTAATCTTGAACACATATTCCTTAATTTCTGTGGAAAAACTTTCTGCTGGCAATTTTAATAATAATTAAGTTATGATTTTTGAATTGAATTAATTATGACAAAATTTATTTTGATTTTTGATATATTTAAAACTTCGTTATTTTAGGATATAAATGTTTTCTCAATTCGTAATTTCAACACGAAAGAATTGTGATTTGGATTGTTAATATTTTCTTTCGTTTCGTATGGAACTACACGATAGTCAGAGGATAAACTTTTTTCTAACGAATGAATTAAAAAACTCTTAAACAACTCGCAGGAAACTCCGATTTCCGAACAAAAAATGCATTTATCAACCCGAATGATGACGGTTTCAGCTCTATTTTCCACAATCTTAACTTGCCAATCAGCAACAACCATTTTATTTATCTCTTCGACAATCTCTTCAAAAACTTTTCCAAAAGGGAACAAATAAAATGAGAATTTTCTCCCAATTTCCGATAATAAATAAGTTGAATCGTACAGTAAACAATTTTGAGCAGAAATTATCTTTTTAAACGAAAAAAAGTCTATCTCTCCCTCGGGGTCAGCCTCACGTTTATCTTTCAGTTCCAACATTCCTGCTTCTTTTAAAATTGATTTCATTCCATCGTAATCTAAGTTATCCATATAGGACTGTAATAACGCAGTTACCACTCTGTTTTTGACCGTTCCCCGATATTCTCCAATAATCTCTGTATTGTTTACCATAAAATCCGAATAAAAACTACTTCTTTAATATATCTAATAAATAAGAGTATAAATTTAAATACTATTTGTTAGTAATTCATTCTTTAATATCTTAAAAATGAAGAAAAAATAAGTAATAAAACATGATAAAAATTTAAAAAAAAAGATTCATCTATAAAAAAAAAAATTGGAGCTACAAAACTTAGCGTTATGAAATTTTTTATTAAAATTTAATAAAAAAATTAATGATATTGATAAAAAAAACTTAATGAAGATCTTGTATCTTGTTAATGCAATTTAGTAATGATTTACTTATAAATGGTTTTTCCAAAAAATCAACAACCCCTAACGCAAGCGATTCTTCCTTCACATTTGTATCTGCATTGGAAAATATTATTTTTGTATCTGGATCAATTTGAAGGATTTCTCTTGTAGCTTGAAGTCCATTTTTTACCGGCATTCTGTGGTCCATTAATATAATATCTGGTTTATGATTAAATGATGTAAACATTTCGACTGCCTCTTTTCCATTAATAGCAATTCCCATTACTTCAAATCCTAAAAATTCTAGTAATTTTTTATAAATTACTTGTATATCTTTATTATCATCAACAATGAAAATGGAAGTTATTTCACTCAACACCTTCAGGAATAAAAATTATGAAATTGCTCCCTTTCGAATGATCGCCTTGGACTTTATCTTCAACCCAAATCTGTCCATTATAACTATCAATTATTTTTTTTACTAGTGATAAACCTAATCCCATACCTCTCAAGCTCTTATCCTCCATAAATCCTCGTTGAAAGATTTTTTCTTTCCTATCATCTGATATTCCCATTCCGTTATCAATGAAATTAAATTTGTAATAGTTTATCCCATCTTTTTCTATTTTTGAAATTCTTATCATTATCTCAACTACTAAATTCTTATTGTGTTTAATAGCGTTGAGCATGATATTTTCTAACACATCTTTCATCAATTCATTTGCTTGAACGATTACCTTTTCGTAAGAAATTTCAGTTTCTACATTCACTTCCTTGTCTTGATATTGATTTTGTGAAAATTCTATTACATTCTTTAAAATGGCTAAGACTTCAATTGATTGTATTGATATTTGGTCTTCTTTCTCTAATTTTGATAATTTTTTAATATCTGAAATTAATCTCGCTCCGTCTTCCACAAACATTTTAACCTTATCTAATAAATCATCTACTTTAGAGGAGTTATTCTCATTTTTTAGTAATAGACAAGCCAAATCTACAGCGCTTAAAATCGCTTGAAGATTATTATTCATATCATGAGTAAATAGGTCTTTATAGAACTCCGCACGATTAAAGGCTTCTCGGTATTTTTCCTCTGATTTTTTCAGTTCCTTTGTCCTTTCCTCTACTTTTTGTTCTAGTTCTATGTTTAGTTTTGTTAATTTTTGTTCAGCTTCTTTTATGTTACTAATATCTCGGCTAAAAGCAACAATATTTAAAACATTACCATTTTCATCTTGAACTGGTGTTCCTTTTCTCCAGATTGGGATTATTTTCCCGTTTTTTTGAACAATCTCTAATTCTGCCTCAACATATCCAACTATCTTAATCTCTCGTAATTTTTTTTTAAACAATTCTTTATATTTATCAGAATGGAATGTAGTTATATGCTTTCCAACAATTTCTTTATAATCATAACCGATTAATTCTTGTTCAGTAATATTGCAATCCAAGATAAATCCCTTAGAATCTGTTATTAATATTCCATCTGGGGCATTTTCAAATACTTGGGGATATTTTTTCAATATACTTTCATAATTCTGCTCAGATATTTTTAATTTTGGGTTTAAATTTTTCATGAAAATAACCTTGTAAGTAATTCTCAATGTTTTTAAAAGGATGCTAAAGAATTAGTCCTATTCTTTAGATTTAATTCTTTTTATTTTATTAAAAGTAAATTTAAAGTTTTTGTGTGAATTCTTTATCAAAATCATACATTTAAAGAATCATTCGGGTTTATCCCCCAAGCTATCAATAAAACAGTTCCAATATGATACTTTAGTAAATAATAAAAAAAGACTTAATCCTTTACAGTCTGAATTTAAAAACTATTCGTTAATAATCTATTCTTTACTTTCTTAAAAATGAACAAAAAATAAGTAATAAAACAAGTTAAAAATTTTAAAAAAACGACTACTCTTTTACGGTTTCTAATAGTTCTTTAATCTCTGCTTGGATAATTTCTGGCTTCTTTGCCTCCCTGCCTTGGATCGTTAAAGCCTTTTCTATTCTCTCTCGATGTAACGTATTCATCGCGCAAAATGGAATTTCGAGGGTTTTTGTGTTGTCTTCCGGATCTACTACGCCGTAATGGACTAAACATCGACATACTCTGTCCAAATCGAAATTATACGCGTCTTGGAAGTGCATCGCGGAGATCATAAGATTTTTGGTATGCAAAAAGTTCGCAGCGCTTGCTAAGTTCGGAGAAGCGATAAGTCGCGCAAAACCTTGGTAGGTTTTACTCGTTAAGATTTTTTCTGGATGTTTTACGAACTTAATTCCTCCGGCAAAATAATAAGCTTTCATCATTTGCCGATATCCTAAATCGGTCATATCGTCAATGAATTTTCCTATTGTGCCCGCAACTGCTCCATAATCCTCAAGATTTATACCTTTTAAAAACCCTGTTGGTTTTGGGATTTCTTTCCCTTGAACCATGTCATAAACCTTGTTTGACCATCGAATTAGACCTTCTGCGTCAAAATAGTCTTCAAGAGACTCCCATTCGTTCTTGTCATTGACAATTATTATTGTAGCGAAACCACAATCCTTGTGGCTGGTCATACTGAATTCTGGCATGTTATCGAACCACGCTAATAAACGGGTCATTTTTGCTGTGGTTGCGATGGGAAAGAATCTTCTAATTGCATTGTTAGTGTGTTTGTTAATTGCTACTTTTAGATCTGAAGTAGTATACCGCAAATCCATCAATTCTTCAAAACTAATCCGCCCACAAAGCGCTACTGGCTGGAATATCACACCTGAACAAACATCGCTATTATCCCTAGCAAAATCTAAAATGTTTCCGATTTCATGGTCGTTAACGCCTTTCGCAATTACAGGAACTAGCATTAAACCGAAATAACCGATTTTTCGACAATTTTCAATAACGCGCTTCTTTAACGGCCATAGATTAACGCCACGAACCTTTTTCCAAGCTACTGGATCGTCTGTAGCGTCAAATTGTAAGTAGATCGCGTCCATTCCTGCGTCTTTGCACTTCTGTAAATAGTCAATCGACTTCGCGAACCTTATACCGTTAGTTGTGACCATAACTTCAGTGAAACCGAGTCTTTTTCCTTCACGGATGATGTCTGGAAGATCATCTCTCATTGTAGGTTCTCCACCAGATATTTGGAGCATCACAGCTGGAATAGGTTTCATTGACCTGAAGTGTTCCATTATTTGGACTACCTGTTCGTATGTGGGTTCTACTACATAACCAGTCGCGCTTGCGTTGGCAAAGCAAATTGGACAGGTTAAATTACAGCGATTTGTAACATCGATCAGACATATATTAGGTGCGCTTTTATGATTTTCACAGAGGCCACAATCGTATGGACAGCCTTCATTACACTCTTTTATTCCTGAACTAACATACTCAGGTTGAGTAGAGTTATCAACCGTAGATCCTATGTCGTCTGTGAAAGTTTCGCTCCATTTGTATTCCTCTGGATCAATGGAAAGTTTGTCTTGAAAATGTCCGTGTTCTTTGCAATCTTTTCTCATCATGACCCAATTAGTTTCTGGATCAACATAGATGTCCGCTGGAATGGGTTGTAAGCATTCTGGGCAAATACTCGTTGTCTGTCTTATAATATCTTCTGTCATAAGTATCAATTTTGTTAATTTTTACGATTTTTTTTTTGTTTGTTTAAATAACAATTTGATCAAATAAAACATCATTCTATTTTAATTTTATAAGAAAATTAATAGTATTTATTGTATTAT
>JAUWZR010000102.1 GCA_030615235.1 Promethearchaeota archaeon | reverse complement strand
TCGGTAAAATTGGCGCTACAGTAACAACTGGTGGCATATGTAATGAAGCTGGAATTCATGCGTTAAGTCAGATGTTTGGCAATTATTCCACTACAAATCCTTTCCAAATTTATAATCCAAACAATAAATTAATTGTCGTTTGGGGGAGTAATTTAGCTGATCGCAATAATCACGCTTATTTCTTAGTTAAAAAAGCAATAAAAAATGGCTCACAAGTTGTCGTAGTGAATCCAATTAGGACAAAATTAGTCGAAAATACTACCCTATTTGTCCAACCATTTCCAGGTACCGATTATCTGATTGCAAAATATATTACGAATAAAATCATAGTAAGTGGAAAATACGATAAAGATTTCCTCATTAAACATGTTGATAATTACAAAAATCTTATAACAAAGGTTGAAAGAATTGATGAAAACAAAATTTTTCACCAAACTGGTCTATCTAGTGATATCTTAGAAGCTTTTGTTAAAATTCTCCTTAAATTTCAGCATAAAACTCTGTTTATTGTAGGATTTGGGCCTCAGAAGTATTTTTATGGTGGTAAAAATCTGAATACAATTGCGCTAATCCAAATCCTCCTCGGGAATTTTGGAAAACTAGGTACAGGATTTATATTCTCTCAAAGTGGCTTTAACAAAGAATTTACAGCTCCACTTATGAATTATATCACTCATCCAAAATTATACCCTTCATATAACAGCTTTCCACTGGTAACTCTAGGATCCTCTTTAAGCTCGAATAAATTTAAGATGTTATTTACATATAATTTTAATCCTGCGAGCTCTCTTCCAAATCAGACCATATTAAGAAAATCTTTATCCCGAGAAGATCTTTTTGTAGTAGTTTTGGACATGTTTCTAAACGAGACTACAAAATTTGCAGATATTGTTATCCCTGCAAAATTCGATCTTGAATGTGATGATTTAATAACACCTTATTTTTTACCTGGGATATCGATAAATCAAGGAGGACCGTGCCCATACTCGGATTGTTTATCAAATTACGAGTTTTTCCAATTATTAGCAAAACATAATGGATGGGGGGATGACATGCTTTTTCAAGAAACTCAAAAAGATATCTTCGAAAAGTGTGTTGAATTATTACCTAAAGAAGTTCAACAAAGTTTAAAACTCAATGGATACTATATCCCTTTCGGAATTAATGATATTCCTTTCGAAGACTTGAATTTTCCAACTATCAATGGAAAAATTCAAATCAAACAATCTGATTTGGAATTATTAGACCCCAAGCTAGATTTTCTCTTACATCGAAATCAGAACGAGTTTTTTTTACTATCTCCAGCTCATAAATCTTTTATCCACTCCCAAATGGGCGAAATTCATAGAGAATTCGAGAATGTTTTCGAGAAAATCTTTTTAAATCCTTATGATATTGAATCAACTGGGTTAAAATTACACGAATTTGTTCTAGTTTCTAACAAATTTGGTGAAGGGAAATTTATCTTAGATCAAAATAATGCTTTAAAATCAGGAACATCTTTAATTTATTCCGGTTTACCATTTGCTAAAACACTGTATGAAAATGTTAATATTTACACTCCAGAAAAACCCGAGGAATCAGAACTTTCGGGAGCTTATTTCTCTGCTATCGTTAAAATTACCAAAATTTAATGAGATTCAACTATATAATATAAAAAACTAAAAAAAATCTAAATTTTAACTTCAGAGATTTTTTAAGAAGCTTGACATTTTTTTTGCAATTTTAGTGGCGGCATCTTTCTGTGTTTCCATAGTCTGCGCTCCAACATGTGGAGTAAGAATTAAATTTCCTTTACATTGACTCAACTCCATATCTTTCAGTGGTTCTTCTCTATAAACATCTAACGCTGCACCACCGATGTCTTTATTTTCTAACGCTTTTATTAGAGCTTTTTCATCAATAAGCTTTCCTCTGGCAGTATTAATTAGAATACTTTCTTTTTTCATTAATTTTATATTATTCTCATTAATAATATTCTCTGTTTGGGGAGTTACGGGTAAATGCAATGAAACTACTTGAGCATCTTGCAGTAATTCCTTAATGGAAGAATAAATTTTACAACCGATGTTTTTTGCTTCTTCCACAGCCTCTGGTCCTTTGCTAAATCTTGAAAATACGCCCACTTCCATGTCTAGGGCTACTGCTCTCTTAGCCAATTCTTTCGCTATGTTTCCAAATCCGATCAACCCAAGTTTCTTCCCTTTTAACGTATATCCCAGGTATTGTTTTTTATTCCATTCTCCAAGATGCATGGTTCGATCAGCATTCGAGATGTGTCGAGCTAAAGTAAACATTAACCCTAGCGCTAATTCTGCGACAGAAACAGAAGGCGCATCTGGCGTGTTTAAAACTTCTATGTTTAATTCTGCAGCCTTCTTTCTATCTATATTGTCTAACCCTACTCCAGCTCTACCAATGACTTTAAGATTTTTTGCGTTTTCCAAAACATCTGCAGTCAATTTGGTTCGGGAACGAACTACTATTCCATGGTAGTTACTAATTTCTTTCTTGAGCTGGTCGTTGGTTATCTCGAAATTCTTGACGACATCAAACCCATTATCTTGAAAAATTTTCACTCCTTCTTCTTGAAGTTTGTCTGTAATAATGATCTTGTACTTCAAACTTTTCACTTCTTGTGATTTTAATTATAGAATAATATTTCTAATCAACTAATATATAAAAGAATTTTTGCTGTTCTAATTAAATCCCTTTAAATATCGTAATTAATTGTATCATTCGATATTCTATCTCGATTTTGACTTAATTATCGAAATCTTATTCTTAATCAGAAGTATGCCCAATACACCAAGAAGTATCATAATTCCTAAAAAAAGAAAATAGAATAGAAAAAACATGCTTGACAGCCAGAGTAACAAGAATATAATAAAAAATGGCAACAATATAATATCAACAATTAATATCTCATAGATAAGCGTTTTAAATTCTTTTTTGCTTCCCATTTTTTGGTTTTTTCCTCTTTTACTTTAGCTCTCGCTCTTTTCTTTATCTATTAGAATAGAATTATTATTTCCACTTAAATATTTATTTCCATTAAAATAGAAGAACTTTGAATGTTATCTCAAATTATTCAATAAAATAGAAGAAAATATTAGATTTAATAATTTCACTGGTTCACTCTTAAATCAGATACGATATCTGATAGAACACTTAACATTTCATCAAGCTCTTTTACTGTAACTTCACCCATGTGACCAATACGGAATGTCTTGTTTTTCAAGTCCCCATAACCGTTCACTATTCTATAACCTTTTTCTAAAAGCGTTGAAACCATCTTTGTAATATCTATATTTAAAGAATTTCTCATAGTAGAGACAGTATTAGATTCGTATCCTTTTTCTGGAAACATTTCAAAATTTGTATCTTTTGCCCATTCCCTTGTTCGTTTACCTAGTTGCGCATGTCTTTCAAACCTATTTTCTAATCCTTCCTGATTCAAGATATAATCAATTTGAGCAGCCAATGCTCTAATTTGTGGAATGGGTGGCGTAGATGGTGTTTGATGCTTCTCAGCTCGTTTAAGTAGATCACTGAAATCAAAGTAAAATCCTCTATTCTTAACTTGTGGAAATTTTTCAATAGCTGCTTGAGATATGGAACACACGGCTAATCCTGGTGGGATCGTGAAAGCTTTCTGAACTGAAGCTAAGCAGACATCTATTCCTAATTTATCTACCTCAATTTTAATACCAGCCATGGAGGAAGTCGCATCAACGCATACGAGAGCCCCAGAATCTTTAATAATAGGAATAACTTCATCGATTGGATTGTAAACTCCTGTGGATGTCTCATTAGATTGAATGAAAACTACTGCATATTTATCTTTGCTTAGAACATCTTGGGCAACATCCGGAGTTATTGCTTTGCCCCATTCGACGCCTTCCTTTACGGAAGTTTTCCCATTTGTAACACCGATTTTATACCATCGATCTCCAAACGCACCAATTGATAGAAATAGAGCCTTTTCGTCGCTTTTGACTAAATTTCTTACACAAGCTTCCATTAACCCTGTAGCGCTCGAAGTAGATATAAGAATTGTATTAGATGTGTATAATAGCTTCTTAAGACCTTCTTCTACAAGTTGGTGCATCTCTGTGTATGGTTTCGACCTATGTGTATCGTTTGGTTTTGCCATTTCTTTTAATATCCTTTCGGGAATATGAACAGGACCAGGGGTGAACAGTTTTATTTGAGAACCAAATTTATTAAAATGAACTCCACTCAAATTTATAACCTCATTATAAAAAATTACAATTATTTATTGTAGTATTAAGTATAGGAATAGGATATAACTTTTACTATATTTGAATTAACTTTGAACCTCTTCTTCTGGATTTATCATCTGAAAATTATCCATTATATAAAAGACCAATCGAATATTCTTTAAATTTCTTATTGATAACCCATATTCACTTAAATAAAGACCAGATCTTAAAACTCCATTTAAGGTAAGAAGAAATAGTAGAGAGATTAACGATAATACGAAGTAACCTTCTGCATAATAGAGCGCAAAAAAAGTACAACCTAAAGTTAAAAACCCGATTAGTATGTTTAATTTTCGGTAAATAGGGGAGTAAACCTCTACCATAGAACCTTTTAAAATGGCGGCTAATCCTATAAAAAAAGTAGGTAATGAAAGAAAATATATAATATAACTTAGAGTAATATGAGGATATGAAAAAATAAGAAATAACATGAAAGTGGAAAATGCAAGGTACCCAATACCTAAAATTAATCTTAGCACGCTAATGGTAAGAGTTTTATCTTTCTTAGCCAAACCTTTATAGACATAAACTATACCATAAAGAAAAAGCGAGAAAATAGGATAAACCATTATAGATACATACACAACAATTGATCTAAAAAATACAAGTAGAACGCCAATACTGATTATTAAGGTTACTAAAATTATGTCATCGCATGTTAATTTTTTCTTATCAAATAAATCTCTTATATTCATGATTGATTACCAATTGTTTCTAAATTTAAATTTAGCACCTAACTTTATATATTTTTTTATTTTTATATTAAAATAATTTGTTTAATTCGATATAATCTAGGAAGTGATTTTCTCGTAAATTTTAATAGATTAATGAAGTTTATAAAAATAAAATGATATAATTACCAATAATTATTAATCCAACAGCAAAAATAAATCGTTTGCGAAATTTTTCCTTTAAAATCAAGATAGATAGGATTTGTTGAACCATGGGTGTATTAGCTGTAAATGTTGATGTCAAAACTAGTCCATTTATTTCTACTGCTTTATAAAAAAGGGTATCTGCTAATCCTAAAGAAAGGGAACCTGCTATTCCAATATAAATGAAATATTTTATAATCTTACGGTTTTCCTTATAAAAACTAGCATAATAGCCTTTCTGAAAAATACCAAATATCATAAAAACTATAGCACCAAAAAATATCCTAATAAAATTTGTAACGAACACATCGCTAGAAATAACTCTTGCTTGATTGAATGCAACTATAGAAAGACCCCAGAGAAATGCCGAACCAATGGCTAATAAAACTCCAATAACCATTTTCTCTGAGGGTTGACTTATCTTTTCTGAACCATTTTCAGTTATATTTTTTTTATCTTTATCTTTAGTGCTTAAAATAAAAGCACTCAAAAGGATTAATACACCACCAAGTAATATAGAAAGTTTCAATTCTTCACCAAATAAAATAAACGCAAAAGGATAAACAAAGATTAAACTTAATTGAGTTAGCGGAAATGCTCGAGAGGCGTCAATTTTCTTTAAAGAAGCGAAATAAAGCAAATCTCCTATTGTAACAGATAATCCTGAAATTAAACATGCAATTATATAGCTTACTAAATTTTGCGAACTCAATAACGGAAGAAACGAGAAAGTACCGAAGATAAGAGCAAAAATAAAAGTGGAGCACGACACAAATATTAACCTAAAAAGAACACCTGGTTTTGATTCAATTTTTCTCAGAGAGAATTTGTAAACTAATGAGGCCATGCCCCACGTGAATAAAGCGTCTAGTGTTAAAATGTATCCAATTAAATCAGACATTATCTTAAACTTATTAAATATCGTTTTAATACTATTTTAAAAATTAAAACGAGAAAAAGTCGTCTTGAAAAAAAGAATTATATCTTACGATAAAGCATATAAATTGAAATTGCAGCAACCCAGAATGTAATGCCAACTGTCATAATCCATTCTGTTACTGGGTGCCATGAGAACAAAAAAGGGGCGATACAGCTTACTGCTATTAAAGGTAGATACCCAACAAGCCCTGAAAACTTCTCACTTTTAAAGAAAAGATAGCTAAAACAGCTTAAATAAATAATACCACTTACTAAACTAATTAACGCAATTGCTCCGTGAACAACAAAAAGTATTATATTACTTCTAACCGAAGGAATAACACCAATTAAAACAAAAAAGACGCAAGAATTAATCGCAAACACTTTTCCGATTTTGAGTACTTTTGGATGATTAATATTTTCGTTCTTAAGAATTTCTACTATGTGTAAATATGTCAATAATGCAAAAATACCAGATAAAAACGTTCCAATATTGAAGAATATTCCACCAAGACCCGTTCCTAAATCGCTTATCATGTAACTTAAATCAAAATCAGGAAACAGTAATATAGCTATAATATCTCCGGCTATACCGACGAATACTGATAATAGACCGTAATACGGTCGTGGTATAAAATTCACTATTTGTAGGGTATGTGTCTTTAGTTTTTCCATTGTAACTTATTTTAAAAAATATAAGAAGCCCTTTAAACATTATTTCATCGCAATATAAAAAAAAGAAAGAAGGAGAATTGAAATTCTAGAAATATTCTTTATTCAGGAAATGGTGGATGAGGTACGTACAATTCTGTTTTTGCCCATTCGATAATTGAATCTAATTTTTTATATAATTTTGTTAATTCAGGGTCTAAGAAACCTTTTGTCATAACTTTTTCCATTTTTGATAAGCTTTGCCACTCTCTTTCAATAATAACTACGTTATTATCGTAAGCCCCCGATAGACTACGGAATCGCTTTTTTGGAGGGTAACCTAATTTATCTTCAAGTTCAGTGCATTTTTTATCAATCTCTTCTAATTGGTCCCATTTACCATTTGCTACTCTTTGAATTAATCTCATAATAACTATTACCATTTAATTTCACCTCATAATAATAGATTTCACATTTTTGTATAATTACCAAAATGTATAAATGAGTATTCTCGATCATTTATTAATTATTTTAAATTTTTTTTTAAGAGAATATTGATTTCCTATTGGTTCAATAGTAATCTCGGACATTATTGCATTTGATGTTTTAACATCAAAAATAATTAATTTTCCGTATTCTTATTTCAATTTATGACAGTAAATAATTCAAGTATTTTTGATTTTGTAATCGTTGGAGCAGGTCCAGCAGGATTAACCGCCAGTATTGTAGCTGCCAGAGAAGGCTTTAAAGTAGTTGTCATAGAGAAAGGAGAGCAAGCTGGACCAAAACCTCGTGGTGAGGGAATGGGTCATTATTCTATTGTAGATGATATTCTAGGCAAAAATTTTTTATCATCAATTGGATTTAAATCCAATGGAGGTAGAGTTTGGCATTCTCCAGGAAATCTACAGATAACAACGACCTACCGCGAGTACCCTCATTATTTTTTCGAATGGAGGAAATTTATCGATAGGTTTGTAGAAAAAGCAAAAGAAGTAGGAGTTGATATTTTACTTAAGAGTAAAGTAGTGGAACCAATTGAGAAAAATGGGATATGTATTGGATTAAAATATAAGGATTCGTCCAGCAACATCAATGAAGTTTATGGAAAAGCAATTTTGGATTGTAGCGGATATGCAGGTGTAATTGGGAGATATTATGGTGTACCCTACGACAAAGAAATTAACTGTCCAATAATTAAATGTTTAGTTAGTGATGCTAACATCGAGATTAATGAAACTCCTGATTTACAGTTCTATTTCATTGGAAATGGGGATTTAGACTATTCACCTAATTTTCCTCCGAGCGTGGCTTATGTTTTTCCTCTAGAGAATAAAAGATTGGAAGTAGGATTAATGTTACGTATGGCACAAGTTCCTCAAATGAAAACTGTAATTGTTCCTGATGATAAGGAGATCTTAACTGTCTGGAATAATTTGAAGAAAAATTACCCTGGCTTTAGCGAATTTTTTAAGGCAGCAAAAATTGATTACGAAGAAGTAACAGCCCTTCCGAATGCACGAATGGTAAATAATTTTGTACCCCGCCCTGGTGTTGTTCTTATTGGAGATAGCGCGGGATTTGTTAATCCATTTGGTTCCTCTGGGTTATACTATTCCATGGAAATGGCGCAATTCTGGGTTAAAAACATAGCAAAAAAAATGAAGGAGGAGGAAGATATATGGAACTCTGAAAACATTGAAGAGTATAAAACAACCTTCGAGAATTACGATGTATACAAGGAAGTAAAAGGTTTATATAATTTAATTGGAGCTTTTGAATATAAAATATTTAATCGATTGCGAACCGCTGAAAAGATCAACAAGAAATGGGAGTATATATCTTCTCTCTTAAGTCAGGCATAGAATCCGTTCAGTTCTTTACGATTCTTTTCTAATTATGTCACAGATTTCTCTATACCCGATTATCTTTAAGTTATGCTTTTCGACACACTCTTTAATTTTTGGATCCATAAATGCGTGATAATCGAGATCCCGCCATTTTGCAGAATCTGGAGTTATTGCATTTAATTCTGGGCTCATTTTCGCAGCGTGAAACAAAAAATGTGTGATCCCCGGTTTAATTTC
>JAUWZR010000200.1 GCA_030615235.1 Promethearchaeota archaeon | reverse complement strand
CTATAGTCGTAAAGGCAAGAATTATTATGTAAATTCATTAGGAGTAATTGAATTAAGAGAAGAAATAAGTAAACTCCTTAAGGGCCAAAATCTTAATGTGACTACTGACGAGATCGTTGTAACATCGGGTGTTACAGAGGGAATAAACTTTATTATTTCAAGTTTAATCGAAAATGGTAAGGAATTACTCATACCTGGTCCCTCTTATCCCCTATACATCAATTATACTAAGTTTTATGATGGTAAGCCGGTTGAATATGAGCTTGATGAACAACAAGATTGGGAGCCCAATATTGAAGATATAAGAAAAAAAATTACTAAGAAAACTCAGGCGATATTAATATGTTCTCCAAATAATCCGACAGGTGTCTTATACGGAGAAAAAAAAATCAAACAAATAATCGATCTTGCCGGAGAGTACAATCTACCAATTTTATCGGATGAAATTTATGATCAGATTACTTTTGAAAAGCCTTATGTATGTCCTGCGTCGTTAACTAAAGATGTTCCAATAATCGGATTAAATGGGTTCTCAAAAACTCACTTAGTAACAGGATGGAGGCTTGGATACCTATACTATCATGATCCAGAAAATAAACTGGAAGAATTAAAAAATGGCATCGCTAAAATGGCTCGTGCGCGTCTATCTGCTAGTTCCATTGCACAATTCGCAGGAATTGATATTTTAAGAACTCCAAGTAGCCATACCGTTGATATGGTTAGAAAACTTAAAGAAAGGCGTGATTATTCATATAACAGGTTGCGTAAAATTGAAGGTATTACGTGCGTTAAGCCTAATGGTGCTTTTTATCTTTTCCCTAAACTAAATTTAGAAGAATTAAAGAAATGGAAAGACGATAAAGAATTAGTTGTTGATTTACTTAAAGAAACCGGCGTTTGTTTAGTCTATGGCTCAGGTTTTGGTGAATATGGGAAAGGACATATGAGATTAACCTTCTTACCGGAAGTAAAAATACTTGAAAAAGTATATAACTTAATCGAGGAGTTCTTAAAGTAATCGACAGAACTAAGTGAAATCATAAGCCATTGTTTTTTTTCTTTATATTAGTCTCATAATAGTTATTTTAAAAACTATTAAATTTCTAAAGTCCATGAGATTTATAAAATGTAAAAACTAATAACTTTAAAAGAACAAAAAATCTTTTAGCTATAAATAACAGTAGTGATCACTGAATAATTTAGTAGCGTGCTACATTTTATTCTGGAATAAAAAAAAGAGTCTAATATTATGATTATTAGAATAAATTCTGTTGAAAGTACGATTGAAATTTTCTACAAAAACTATGTGCATCTTCATGGTTTTTTAAAATTGACCGCTGAAGATCATAGTAACAATAAGTTATATACCATAATAGTTCAGGTCCTTAACGAACAAACAATATCAGACTATGTATTTACGCGCCAAAAATTAAGAAATGTTAAAATGACAGATTACATCAAGGCAGAATTAGAATCAGAACTACAATATGTTATTCAAGGCCGTCCTATTCTCTGCATAGAAAAAGATAAGAATACAAAAGAAGTAAAGAGTCATGTAACCAATGTATTCTTTTTAATTGAAGATTTGATGGAAAATAAAACACTTCAACCTCATTTAATGAAAATTTCAGAGGATCAAAGTGACATCCATGAAGATTTGAGGTATATTTTCCCTCCTGATGGAATCTTTATGGGTAATTTAGCATCTGAAAAAAAAGTAGAGGTCTTTTTTCCCTTTAAATATTTAATGTACCATTTTTTTATCGCAGGTGCTACAGGTATGGGGAAATCAAATTTAAACCAAGTTTTTATAGACGGTTTGTTACAACATAACGCTCAGATAATTCTTGGAGAGAAGGGGACTAAAATCTCCATGCTTGCTATTGATATGCATGATGAGTATGCTTTGGGATGTATTAAATATGGAGTTAATGATATATGTAAAACATCAGGGTACAACAAAGATCTATTTGGTTCTTGGTTTTACCTTTATCCTAATAAAGGAATACCGCCGGCAGAATTAAAGAGCCTAGCAACGCCATGTCTAGTAAATTATCAAGAGATAACACCAGAAGACCTTTTTGCAACAGGTTCTTTTAACGATCTTCAAGCTGGAGCTATTTACTCTGCATATAGAAGTGATCAAGAAAATTATATCGAAAATTTATTAACTGATGGCTATCGTCCTCCAGGAGGGCATGATGAAAAAACTATGGCTGCGATACGGCGAAGAATGCATTGGTTGGAGTATTCTGATATGTTTCAATCTAATGCCGCAAGCAAACTTCCAGAAATCGTGCTAAAGTTAGAAAAAGGGAATGTAATTATTTTCAATGCCTCCATGATATCCGATTTAGAACAATTCCTTTTTAATAGCATCTTGGCTAGAACATTATTTGATATTCGTAAATCGCTAAAATCGTCTTCGGATATTGTTACCCTTGAAAAAAAGCTAATCCAGAATTTGCCCAAAAACTTTTATGAAAATTATAAAGCTAATTTGAAAAATGTTTATATTAAAACCGGAACAACCGTTAAAGATCCATCAGAATTACCAATTATTATCTTTACGATAGAAGAAGCTCCAAGCATCTTACGACCTGAAATGATGAGACATAATAATGTCTTTAAAGATATTTCGCGCCAAGGAAGAAAATTCAATCTAGGATTAGAAGTGATTTCACAACAATATTCACCCATAGATGAAAGTATTTTATCTAATATGAATACTGTTATTAATTTACCCTTAAGATCAGAAAAAGAAAAAGCTGTTGCAGCCCAAATGCTAGGAGGAGGCATTCAGCGTAGCGATTTAGAATCGTTAACAGGGACTAGGGGGATAGCGTTAATTTCGGGAATTTGGCTTACCAATTTTCAAAAATTAAAAATTCCTCTGTATGATGAATACTTTGAACAACACTCTAAAAGGTTTTATGAAAATTTTGCAAAAAAAGTCGCGTCTTCAGCGCCCCCACCTACTTCGCTTCCATAAATATAAAAGATAAAAAAAACTAAGGTGATAAAAAATTTCTTTTAATTTCGAATTGATCTCATTAGAGAAGTCATTTGAAAAAAGACCTGAAATATCTATTGATGAAGAAGTTCAAAAATTTAAAGAATATATTCAGGAAAGAAGAGCTAAGTGGACTGAAGAAGAGAAGATCGAGCTCGAGACTGATAAATTTGACAATGATGAAAGTTTAAGAAACACAAATTCATTATTTAGTGATTTGATTCATCAACCAGTAGAGGGTGAATTGTTCGATTATGTAAATGATGATTATAAAATAATTGGTTTTGATGAGAGTTCAAATACACTCAGTGGAACTTATGCTAAATTAGCTTCTTTCAAATTTGGAGAAGGTCAAGTAACTTTTAAAGATGGAATATATTATAAAGAAAAAATTATGTATAAACCTATTACTACCTATATAGAAGATAACGAACATAAACTTATTATATACAAGACTGTAATTGAAAATTTCGTAAAAACAATTAAACGAAATTTTTACAAAGGTAATTTGAAAGATAAAGTTGATAAATTAGAAGAGTGGTATGAGTCGACATATAAACAAAAGATTGAAGAGCATATCAGTGCACACGCTTTTTATTACCCAACAATGGGACATGTAGTAGATAGAATAAGAACCGCTGATGAAATTCTAAAATCTTTAGTTAGAATTAAAGAAGAAAGTAATTGGGGGAAAAATAAAAATGTTATTTTCCTTGGGGATGGCATTCAAATGTTTCGCCAACATATTTTTCCTCCCGTCGCATTTACGGAATTCTTTTATAGGTTCATTCAATCGTACGATATAAAATACTTTAGTTTTTCGAAAACATGTCGCTTAAGAGATGCTCAGGGAAATTTTTTATTGCCGATATGGTCAGAGATGTATGAGGATAACTTCATAGTTGATTTACCAGATCTTTCTAAGTATACTAAAAGCAAAGCATATCTTACGAGGATGCAAAAAGAAAGTTCAGCTCTTAGATTTGATATCTGCGACGATTTAGATACTAAAGACGCAATGCATATTCTTAAGAATTTGATTCCATATTCCCCACGAGGTTATCCCCTTAGTTTGGTGGGGGCACACGAAGCAAGCACTTTATTGGTGTCGGAATATAATAAGTTTGAAGCTGAATTCATGAAACTTAAATACGATAAAAAAACAAAAAATTATGCTCAAAAATGGAGACATAAAGTATTTGGAGTATAATGTTTATTTATTTTATATGGAAAAAAGATAAGGATAGCATATGGTAAAAATTGTACAAATATCGGATTCTCATTTAGGGTATCGAACAAGAAGGGGTGTTACAAACAAGTGGGCGATTCAAAACTACTCAAAACCTTACGAACAAGAAATCTACGATTTATTTTTAAAAGTCATGACAGACATCTCCCTAATCAAGAATATAGATTTTGTTGTTCATTGTGGCGATATGTTTCACCATCCGTCTAAATACAGTTCGTATCCTCCACCAGAACCTGCGAGGAGAGCATTTAAAGAAGGTTTAGATATCTTCTTTAATAACACAAGCAATCAAATCCCTTTCATTTATATTGAAGGGAATCACGGGATCTTCAGAGGATATGAATATACACCATTTGAATCACACATTCAAGTCGAAAGATATTCAAATCTTCATTATTATAAGCAAAGAGACCTATTGACGGCGATCAA
>JAUWZR010000150.1 GCA_030615235.1 Promethearchaeota archaeon | reverse complement strand
CTTGAGTTAATGAATAAAAAGACTGAGATTGATGAAAACAAAGAAGGCAAAGAAAAAGTTTTCGAGGGGAATATAACATTTGAGAATGTAGATTTTATTTATCCTGGTAGTAAAACGCCGGTGTTAAAAGATATTTCATTTGAAGTTCAAACTGGGCAAACAGTTGCGATAGTCGGCACAACTGGATCTGGAAAAACTACGCTAACTAAATTAATCTCGCGGCTTTACGATGTTTCTAATGGTAGAATATTAATTGATGGAAGTGATATTCGAGATTACTCTTTACAATCTTTACGAGATCAAATTTCTTATATTGAGCAAGATGTATTTTTATTCTCTACTACGATTTTTGATAATATATCTTTTGGACGAGTAAGCTCATTGGAGCAAGTTATTAACGTAGCTCAACAAGCACAAGCTCATGGTTTTATCAGTGAGTTGCCTGAAGAATATCAAGCGAGGGTAGGAGAAAGAGGAGTTCAGCTTAGTGGAGGAGAAAGACAAAGAATTGCCATAGCACGAGCTTTTTTATCCGATCCTCGGATACTTATTTTAGACGATTCAACTTCAGCTATTGACTCTAACACAGAGGACAAAATTCAGTTTGCAATTAAAAACATCCTGAAAAATCGCACTACAATTTTAATAACGCACCGATTATCACAAATTAGGTGGGCTGATTTAATTTTAGTTTTAAAAAGTGGGGAAATAGTCGCTAAAGGGAACCATGAAGAATTATTAAAGACATCTAAAGAATATCGCAAAATTTTCGTGAAGAAATTCGATATCGAAGAAGATCAGTTGCTTAGGGAGGTGAGAAAATAGTATGTGGGTGGGTCTTGAAGCAGAAGAATACGATCGCAAATATCAAGATAAGGTCTTACTGAAACGAATTGTATCTTATTTCTCACCTTATAAACGAGCAATGTTTCTTGTAATTTTCTTCCTTTCAATCTCTTCGCTTACTACCGCTTTACAACCTATTATAACTTCTCTAATTATTATTAATTTAGAGACTACTCCAGATTTAATTTATATTTTATTCTTAATCTTGATCATTTTCATCTTTAACATTTCAAGCTGGGTTTTTAATTATATTAGACAGATATATTCTAATCGAGTAATTGGAAGTGTCGTGCTAGATATAAGAAAGGACGCTCACAAATCAGTTGTCAATCACGATTTGTCTTTCTTTGATAAAAATCCCTTAGGAAAAATAGTTTCAAGAATCAACACTGATTCACGTGATTTTGGTGAGACAGTTGAATTGTCAATTGAGGTAATTTCCTCTGCTGTAGTCTTAGTTTTTTTAATAATTGTGATGTTTAATGTGAATGTGGTGTTAACATTCGTTCTTCTTATAGCGCTCCCGTTATTTTTTGTAGCAGCGTTGTCATTTAGGAAATTTGCGAGAAAGATGACTCTTCTTGGACAACGTGCCTTAGCTTCAGTAAACGCGTATACAAAAGAAAGTTTTTCTGGCATCCAAATAGCAAAAACATTTAGGCGAGAAAAAAAAGTTTACGATGACTTCCTTCAAGTGAATAACCAATCCTATAAGGTGAATTTAAAAAGAGCTTTCTTGTTGAATGCTATCTTTCCTACTCTTGGATTAATTCAAGGTTTTGTTACGATGTTGTTAATTTTAATAGGAAGTAACTTGATAATAGAAGGATTTGTTGGAGTAGGAGAATTAGTTCTCTTCATTCAAAGTATGGCTCTATTATTTTTTCCCTTACTCATTATAGCATCTTTCTGGCCGATGTTTCAGACTGGTTTAGCGGCATCGGAGAGAATTTTTGCAATAATAGATACATTGCCTCTTGTTGTTCAGACGAATAACATAAAACCTTCTAAATTGAAAGGTGAAATAGAGTTTAAAAATTTGACATTTCAATACGATAGGAATAAAATAATTTTCGATAATTTTTCACTTAAGATTAATCCGGGAGAGTCTGTAGCTCTTGTAGGACATACAGGAGCAGGAAAATCAAGTATAGCTAAACTCATTGCCCGATTTTATGAATTTCAAAGTGGAGATATCTTAGTTGATGGGAAAAGCATAAAAGAATACGATCTTACGGAGTATAGAAAACACATCGGTATAATCCCGCAAACTCCATTCTTATGGGCAGATACCATCGAAAATAATATCAAATATGGGTATGAAAATGCTTCAAAGGAGGATGTAATGAACGCATTAGATATTAGTGGCGGGTCTGAGTGGGTTGAAAGCCTTCCTAATGGGTTAGAAACAAATGTTCGTGAAAGAGGATCTCTTCTCTCAATGGGACAACGTCAGTTAGTTGTTTTTGCTCGAGTTTTATTAGAAAACCCTTCAATTCTAATTTTAGACGAAGCGACTGCTTCAGTAGATCCTTTCACAGAAACTCAAATTCAAGATGCCCTTGAAAAAACAATAGAAGGGAGGTCGTCAATAATTATAGCTCATCGTTTATGGACTGTTAGGCGAGTTGATAGAATTATCGTTCTAGATCATGGGAAAATAGTTGAGGAAGGTAATCACGACGAACTGATGAAATGTGGAGGAACATACGCCAATTTATATAATACATATTTTAGACACCAATCCTTAGAATATATTGAAAAGATGGGAAAAAATTAAGCTAGGGATATCATTGAATTTCATTAAAATTGCATTTTTATAAAAAATAATAAGAAAATTGAAAAAAAAAACCTATAGACGAGTAATATATCTATTTCTTTCCCATTCAGAGACAACTAATCTGTAAGCGTCATTCTCTTCTAATTTTGCGTAGTAAAAGTTTTTAAATGCTTGTTCCCCGAAGATTTCCTTCATAAGTTCAGAATTCTTAAATTCCTTCAGTGCTTCCATTAGGCTTCCTGGTAACGCATTAATTCCCTCCTTTTCCATCTCTTTCGATGTAAGATTATACACGTTTCTATCTGTAGGTTCATAAAGTTCAAGGTCTTCAGATAAAATCCCATACAACCCCGTGCCTACAAGCACTGCAAACTGTAAGTATGGATTACCCGCAGGATCTGGGCAGCGAATCTCGCATCTCGCAGAACTTTTCTTGCCATGAAAGTCTGGAACTCTTATTAATGGAGACCTATTCCGGAATCCCCATGCTATATATACCGGTGCTTCATAACCTGGTACTAATCGCTTATACGAGTTTGGCCAACTGCATAATACTGCACACATAGCTTTAGCATGTGTCAGCTGACCAGCAATCCACTTTTTCATTAACAGAGATATATGAGCTGGATCTGATTCATCATAAAATACATTTTTGCCATCTTTCCACAGGCTCTGATGACAGTGCATCCCAGATCCGTTTATCCCATCAAACGGTTTGGGCATAAATGTCGCCGTCATATTATTCTGAGCAGCCACAGTTTTTATAATTGTTTTTATCGTAATTGTATTATCCGCACTTTTAACTGCTTTGTCGTACCGAAAATCAACTTCGTGCTGGCCAAAAGCTACCTCGTGATGAAGTGCTTCGATTTCAATCCCCATTTCATCACAGTATTCTGCAATCGTGTAGCGCATACGTTCGTTAATATCGTATGGATCGTAATCAAAATACCCTCTCATATCAGAAGGCTTAAAAGCAGCCTGGCTATGTTCTTGGTCCAATATGAAAAACTCCATCTCAGGAGCACAGATATAATCATATCCATACTGTTTTACCTTTTTAACAGCCTTCTGCAGAATGTAGCGTGGGTCCCCATCATATCTCTCCCCATCTGGGGTATAAATATCACAGATTACTCTTGCTACTCGATTATTCGTGGCATTGTTTCGCCAGGGCAACACGTAAAAAGTGCTTGGATCGGGCAGCGCAACTTTATCAGATTCCTCGATTGCCCCATAACCCGTTATAGAACTTCCATCAAAACTTACGCCTATTTCAAAACATTCCTCAATTCGTTTTGAGTTAATCTCAAATGATTTAATTAACCCGTGAATATCCGTAAACTGAAGATATATAAACTTAATATCTTCCTCTTTAACCTTCTCGATTACATCCTCACATAATCCCTTCCTATTTGAATCTCCATTTTCAATCATTTTTTATCTCGTTATAGTTTAAACTTTTTTCATTTATTGTAGTAAAAACAAAATCCCATTTACAGATTATAAATAAAATTGGGATTAGATATATATAAATTTTTTTATCAAAATTCAATTTTTTTACAAAAACTGAAATTCAACGACAAAAAAAATGAAAAAAATGAAATCTTCAGTTAATATATTTAGTTGGGATTAAAATTATGTAAATTATACCAAAAAAATTCCTTTAAAAAGAAAAAAAAAATGCTAGATTTATGACTAAATGAAATGAAATGAAGCTTGAAAAGTTGTATAACATCATAGAGTATCATTTTAAAAACAACTCAGAAGTCTTTAACATTTCAATGGAAGTTGTGACTGAAATAGCTAAAGAATTTATTCTACCAATAGCTCTTGAGATAAAAAATCTTAATCCAACATCAGAAAAAGGATATGGAGTAAAATATGCTTATAAATTTTATGTTATTCTAATATAATATATATCATCAAATAATTAAATATTAAAAGTGCGATAATTCCTAAAACGGACGCTATCAACATTCCTCTTTTGACTTCTATTGAAAATCGTTTATCAGTCATTGCTCCTACAAAAGTAGATATTAAAAATAATCCTAGCCCTAAATTCAGAAAAAGTCTCGAAAGGGTTCCTAAATTCATAATCAAGTCAATATATTCCTCATAGCCAGGATCTCCGTAATTAACACGTGGAATAAAACCAACTACGCTTGCTAAAACAAATCCAGTCAGTAGTGAAATTATTCCCAGAATAAAGATTGTAACATATCCATTCTTAAAAACAGCTCTCTTTTCTGAGTTGGGAATACCCATCACCTTAGAAGAAGTATAATATTAACCTATTGAATAACACTAGTGCGACAATTCCTATTCCCGATGCAATTACCAATGCTCGTTTTACTTCTCCTGAAAGAGATTCATCTGTTAATGCTCCTAGAAAAGTTGCAACTGAAAATAAAACAATTCCTATGTTCTGAACTAGTACTGATGCCGATGATAATATTGTCATAAAATAAATATATTCATCATAGCCGGGATCCCCATAATCAATTCTGGGAACGATATTAGCTACTGTTGTTACCACAAAACCTGCTAGAAGAAGTAAAATGCTTAAGATAAAGATTTTGACATATCCTTTCCTTATAAGTTTACGATCAGAATTTGAAATAAATTTCACCTCCCTTAATTTTATGAAAGATCTTTATTTAAATTTTTATATTTTTATCAAATTTTATTAGTAGAATATTTACAATCTGAAAAACTAAATAAACAATGGGAAGTGGAATTGACATTTGAAAAAACTCGAGTTAAACGAATATCGGCACCTAATTCATTTAGATGAACCATATGAACACCCCAATACATCCCAATATTCAAACTTAAATGAAAATTCTTGATTTTTGAAAGCGAATAGATGTTTATGGATTCAAAAAAAATCCATATCATGGCTTAACATAGGGTTTTTTTCCATACATGAAACCCCAAATTGGCAAAATTCACAGCCTACAAGGAAAATATCTTCCTTTAATTTCCAGTTAATACGGCGGGAATCAGGCTTTAGAATTGAACCAAGACGCGGTATCATTTTTCTTGCAACCTTCATGCGATATTTATTACATTTTACTTTATTATGTCCTTTTACTGTAATCGCCTTTGCAGGGCACTTGTTTATACATTCTCTGCAAATTCCTTTTGCATAAAATAAACAATTAGCGTAAGGTTCATCGCTTTTCCTTCGAGAAATTTTGATTGGGGCATTAGTAACCACGGAGGCTAATCGAATATTACATCCTACTTCAGTGATAAGTCCTTCGTGCAAACTGAAGGTTCCTAATCCCGTAGCAAAAGCGATATATCTTTCAGACCAAGTAGAATAATATCCTCCTTTTAAAACAATCGTATAAGCATCACTAAACATCCCAGATATAGCATTATAGCTTTTTTCTTTAAAGAAATTAATTGTTTGCTTTATTATATACCTTTTGAATTCATTGCCATAATTTCTAGCAACGGAATAGATTTCAGCTGGCAATGTTATTTTAGGTAATACAATTGGGTTATTACTTTCCTTGCGAATCTTATCATCAAAAGGAAACACTATTGATACAACATAAAGGTCCGACGCTGACAATTGATCTTGACCACTTGCTATCCACATTTCTAGAGGTGTTAAATGTTTCTGACCTATAATTTTTTTAAACTTATGAAAAATGGGATCATTGCCTTGAGCAACGCCTACTAATGGATGAGAAAAAATATTTCCACCCCCATATTTCTCTGGAAG
>JAUWZR010000110.1 GCA_030615235.1 Promethearchaeota archaeon | reverse complement strand
TAAAGCATCTTTTGATTTGGACTCAATTTTTTTATTTTTTTTACTTCCGTTTCAATAGCGCTATAATTTTTTAAAAATTGTGTAATTTCACTTAAGCATGAATTTCTTACATTATCATCATAAAAACCAGCTAGGTTAAATCCCATATTTTTAAAAGTTTTAATTTTTAGAGAGGGAATAAAAGATGGAATAAAACTTTTTTTAGTTAAAGACCTATGATAGAACTGGAATCCCGATTTAGAGTACTTTTTTTCGTAATACTTCGCAAAATGAGCGGGATATACTGGACTATGGATACCAGATTTTGTCATATTAATGTAATATACACGTCCACGATATAATAAGTGACACCATTTTTCAAAACCTAATATCCTTACATTCTCATCAATTCTAGGGTACCGTTCAAACGAACTACCGTTAAATACCCACAACACAAAACAATCATTCTCGTTGTATTCTTTAGTGCGTTGAATTAAATCTTTAACAAGTATCATTGAATGTTGTATTTCTACGACTATTTTCTTACCATTATTTAATTTACAATAAATATCTGCAATTCGGTCACCAATAGGATATTCTTTCTTTAAAACATCAATTTTATTATCAAGGGGGAGAAAAGTGTAAAAATGTTCTTTTATTCGAAGATGTTCAAATGACTCAGCTTGGTTTTTTTTAAGTTTTATCATATTTCTAGCACTCAGAAACACCATATTATTAAGAACCATATTTTTAAACCCTAGTGTTTTCTTAAAACGATTCCAGTTCTCTTTGAATTTCACATACTATTTTTTAAATTAGCTTACAAAACTCATTCTTTTAATTTAAAGTCAAACAAGAATTTAGCGTATTTAAAAGGCTCAAATTCTACAACTGAAATAGAATTTCCTATGATATAAAAAGGGTTTTCCTTTGTAATTACAATTTCTTCTTTAACGATATCAATTGCTACTGCTATTTTTTCTTTTTGGAGATACATACATAGCGTGCAATGGGGAACCCAAGTTTTTGGAGACTCTTCTGTTTCAAAATCTTCGAAAAGCTCAAAAACTTTTTGCTGAATGTTTAAAAGTTCGTTATTTGCCTTAGGATTTAAGAATAAAACACTCTCTTCCACAGGAAAGTAACCAAGACTACTAATTTGTATTATTAATTTGTTATTGTTTGTACAAAATTGATTCAGTCTTTCTTTAGCTATCTCTACATCAATATTTTCATAAACAGAAAAAGTGATATGTGGTTTTATTTTAAGATCATAAATTATATCTTTGGGACTAATTTTTTTTTTTTTAAATCTCTTGAAAATTTTATATATAGAATCAGAACTCTTTATATCGAACAGTAAAACAATCGCATACGCCATGATAATTAATTATTTAATGCTCATTGTTTAAGTATATTCTTTTTTTTTGTTTAAATATTCAGAAAAAATTAGTAATTTATGATTATCTCAGAACTTACGAAAAAGAAAAACACTTTTAGTTATGTTAAATGCGTTCTTTGCCGTAATGACACAAACTTGAATGTAAGGATTAAAAAGATTGGCAACTCCTTTGGAACTGTGTGTGAAGAATGCGCGAAAACATTTAATGACGAAGAAATCGAGTTAATGCATAACATGTTCGCAGTTTTTGGAGGATATTTCGGGGAATTGAGTAATTCTAAAGAATTATCATATTCAAAACTTGAGGAGATTGCGAAGGATTATAATGAGCAAAATAAAGACATTAATAATATCGAAAACGACATTAAAACACTCCATTTCGCATTTCTTTACGGAATTAGCCCGCAACAGCTCGTTAGAGGGTTAAAACTATTAATTGATTGACTTATTCGTTTGAATGAAATATTTATTAGGTCATGCATTATAAACAAAGTTAAAATCAATTTATTTGTGAACCTCAATTGAATCCTGAAATCCTTAATACATTAGAAACAAAAAGACTCTTTATCAACCAAATTAATCTAATGGAATTTTATCAAATTTATAAAGAGTTTCATCAAATATTTGAGAATAATACCAACCAAGTTATTTTCTCTATAGATAACCGTAAGAGCTCGTTGATTTTTTCAATTACTCACAAAATCAATGGCCAACTTTTAGGACTTATTTTTTTGAAACCTTTAAACACCTATAGGGAGATGGAATGTTATTTTATATTATTTCCTCAATACCGAGGGAACGGTTTCGCAATTGAGACTCTTAAAAAATCTATTGAATTCGTATTTTTAATCTTAAAAATAGATACCCTGTTCGCTTATGTTGGTGAAGATAACAAGAGAGGGTGGTTAGTAGCGGAACGTTCTGGGATGAAATACATGGGAGATATAATCATTGAACAAAAAAATAAGAAAGTAATGAAATTTTCGTTGAATAAAAATGATTTCGACAATTTGTATCGTCATTAAAGCTATAATGACAAGATTTTTTTCAAATCATCTTTAGAAACGGTTAATAAATCGCTTTCGGGAAGTCTTTCAGCAAGTAATCGCCAATTATTATCTTTATTAAAGACTTCTTTAAAGATTTTTGATGCTTCTTTAATTTTTTGGTTATTGATCAAGGTGACCGCAGTCCAAAATTTCATTTCAAGATTATTTGGAAACATCTTCAAGGCAGAATCATACTCTTTCAGTGCAGACTCCATATCATCGTGTTCCATTGCTAAATCTCCTTTATTCATGTGCTTATAAGCTCTATAAAGTTTTAATAACCTCTTTAGCTCCTGTACGGGTTCTTCGTTATCTTCAACTCTTAAATCGATGATTTTATCTTCCCATTTATTCTCAACTTCCTTTCCACCTACAATTAAAATCGCTGCAGATTGTTTTCCTCTGATGTCACCCCCTACCGATTCTGCTGCTTCCATTGCTTTTACGATTCTTTCAGCTAACGGTAAATTAGCGTTCGATTCAAAACTTTTAGCCATTGCTGGCCAGACTTTATCGGTAAGCATCATATTAGCTTGAACAGAAAAGTTCTCTCCTTCTATGTGACCTGCATTGATGATGCATTTCGGTCCAGTATGAGTAGCAACTTTTCCTTGAGCGTCTAAAATTGCTACTTGTCTTACATCTCTGCCTTCATCTTCAGATATCAAGATGTTTAAAGCTTCTTTTGGCGATTTTCCTTGCTTTAAAAGTTCTAAACCTCGTAAACCAAATGATACATTTACAAGCGATTGAGTTGCCACGACTCCAACTCCAGATTCGCCCCAGGAAACGATACTTCCGACCGAGAAATAGTGACTTTGGACACCAACTCCCATTTCTCCCGTTTTAGTATCTCTTGCCACGATGGAATATGTGTGAGCAATATTATGCCCTCTAAAAATAGATTTGCTTTTATTCATTTTTTAAAAACCTTAATTCGTATTTTTTCTAACATTTCTTCTGAGAATACAATCCCAAAAATATTATTATTGTGTAATAGAATAATACTATGTGAAGTTTTGATTACAATATAATTTATTATTTTTGGGATAATAAGAACATTTATTTTAAGTCTAAGAAATAAACTTATTATGTCTAACCTAAGCGATCTCTTTCAAGAATGGAACGAGCTAAATATACAAGCTGGAGAATCAATGGGTCAATTTGATTTTTCAAAGATTAAAGAAATACGAAAGGGTCAATCAAAAGTCGAAAATTCGATATATGAGGTATTGAAAAATTATGCTTCTGATGATCTGCTAAAAATTCTACCGGAAGAATGCGGCAAATTAGAGATGGGATACAATACGAAGGACAAAATCTTTTACTTTGTAATGCTCGATCCTGAGTTTGAGGACGAAGAAGAGACAATATTATTAGCTGTAACTATAGATCTTAAAAATAAAGTTAGTATAATTAAAGACTTTAAAATAGAAGATTAGAATCTAAAAGAAAAGAGAAAAAAGGAATAATCCTAAAACTTATCAGCGTTTTCATACCACTCTGGAAACCACTGATAATATTCTTTTGGAAAGGCTTTTTGTAATCCCTCGTATGTAGCTTTAACTAATGCAGTTTTTCCTAAGCGATCGCGATGAATAACTATTAATCCTTGTTCTTCTAATTGCTCAAAAATTTTCCGCAACTCAGATCTACTTCCTCCTATATCCTCGCGTACATCATCAGGAGTCATATACAAACCCGGATTAACTTTATAATCGTGAGAGATAACTTTTAACACATTTTCTTCTGTGAAAGCCATTCCTTTGAATTGGGATTCTTTCCTTGAAATGATGGGTGCATTAACATCATCGTTCCATCTCAATCTCATAGGTTTATTATAGGAAGGTAACATTGCACAAAAGCGATATATAATCATTTTCTGGACTTCTGTCGTGCCTGCTACTATCTCCCCTATCTTAGCTTCACGTAAAATTCTTTCAGCTGGTAAAAATTTAGTAAGGCCATCTCCTCCTAAAATTTGGATGGCTTTAAGTCCAATATCTCTAGCATATTCTGTATTAATCATTTTAGCGATAGATGCTTCAACCATCGGTTCTCCTCCATTATCTATTAATTTAGCACAGTGATAAGAATACAACCTTGAAACTTTTGCTTTTGTTATAATTTCAGCAATTCCATCTCGTATTCCAGGAAATTGATTCGTGGTTCTCTTAAATTGAACGCGTCTTTTTGTAAAATGAAACAATAAATTAATGATATCTTCGAACAACCCACTGAAAACTGCTGCCCCAATTAAGCGTTCGAAGTTTAATCCTGCCATCATGACATTCCAACCATTGCCAACAGCACCAATCCGATTAGAATCAGGGATTCTGACGTGATCGAAATCTATGTACCCGTTTGGAACATTATCGAATCCAATCAATGGATTAATCTTTTCTAAGCTAAAACCTGGTCGACCTTTTTCCACCATGAAAGCAGTTATATGCCCATATTGCTTCCGAAGAGCCTTATCATCGCTAGTTTTTGCATAGATAAAATACCTATCAGATACACCAGCTCCCGTTATAAATCGTTTTTTACCATTTAATATCCACTCATCTCCATCTTTGATCGCGGAGGTAAAAACATTCGCAGCGTCAGAACCAGCAAAAGGTTCAGTAATACAGAGAGCGCCTAATTCTTCCCCGCTTGCGATTTTAGGAAGCCAAGTTCGCTTTTGATCTTCTGTTCCAAACCTTAATAACTGTTCTAACCCAGCTAACATACTTACGGTAAATACATGTCCTACAGCGTAAAGTCTCCCAAGTTGGGCCGCAACAATACAACTTCCAGTAGCGCCTAATTCCAAACCACTATACTCTTTTGGAACTCCGACTCCAAAATATCCCTTTTTAGCGACTTTCTTTACTAATGGCCACGGAAATTTTGTATTCCAAAAATATTCTTCAGCTTCTTCGAAATTATCTTCGACAAATTGCCTTACATCTACAGAAATAGCTTTCTGTTCGTCAGTCCACCAATAAAATTCTTCACTCAAACTTTTTCATCTTTTTCTAATTTAATCTAATAATAATTGAACTAGTGATAGAGAAAAAATAGAGCAATACATAAATTTTCGTTAAATTTTAATGCCTTCTCGAGTTCGCTATCTTTTTTTTCGTAATGACAGCAAGAAGAATTATACTAGCGATTGTAATTATTATATAATTGCTCCCAAAAGGGACTATTATAATGATTTCGTCTTCGTTCAATTCCCACCTGTAAATTGTCGTTCCGTTTGTAATTTTTTCAATAATAGTAGATATTCCTGCAGAATTAATAGATATTTCAATTCTGGTACCATTTCCATTGTAGTCAAAAACGATTTTTTGTTCGATTACAGAATAATTGAGGAACCCTTCTTTTTCGACAGCTTCACCTATGAGCGTTAAATTAATTGGAGTAGGAAATATAAATAAATTGCCGCTCCGAAATCCTTCTGAAGACCAGTTTAAAAAATTTAAAGTTTTATTGTAAGCCATGTAAAAAGAATTTGTATATTCTGGCACCCAAGAGATTTTGTAATAGAACTCTAATGTATAATTCAAAAAAAGATAATTTTTTTCGTTAAAAGTCTCGTTATAGATTTTTGAAACGGTGAATCGCACAAGTGGAACATCAATATACCAGGATTCAGTCGCATTTACAGTTTCCCAGATAAATTCACTTTCTTCTTCAACAGGAAATGTAGATTCTCCTAAAGTTGTACTGCCAAGTACATAAAGAGGGAAAATTGATAATAGAATTAAGCAAAGACATGCAGTTGATGCAATAAATTTTTTTTGGCTCATTTTTTTTAATTTCATCAAAGACTGAAGGATTGATATAAAAGATAATTCTTTAGAATTTATAGATAATTCTTTATACACTTTTCAAATATTTAAGTCTAGACAATTAATTATGGAACAAGTTTGATAATGAATCCATAATCGCATGTTACTTTTCTAAAGCTTTCTTTTCGAGAGCTTTTGAATATTCTTCCCATTTGTCTTTTTCATTTGGCTTCTTCTTTGTTATTTGGAACAAACAAGTTTCTGCTCCCGCTGGGATGGTTTTTTTAACTTCTACTTGATAATCGTATTGTAAAACGCCTGAATCTCTAAAAGCATTAAATAATCCTTGAACTAAATATCTTTGAACTCTACAATCAAAAGCACTATAAACATCCTGCAGAGGACACCAAAGTATGTCAAAAGAACATTGTTCTTCATTGTCAATTCGTGGATCCTCAATTGAAGTCCAAGATTGGGTATTTACAATCGTTACTAAGAAACTCATTAGTTCTATATCGGAAATTTCAGCGGGTGTTTGTATGTTTTCAAGAATTTGTTTCCCCATAGTATATCCTGTTTTGATTAAACCATCGATAACTGCTTTTTGACCCTCTTCACCTAACTTTTTTTCGACTTCTTGTAATATATTGATGACAGCCATGGACATGAACAAGCCAAATTGTAATAAGGAGGTTGGGTCAAAATCACTACGAGGTATGACATCATCTCTAAACCGCTCTAAAGCCTTTTTAAACGGTTCACCAAGCTTGGTTTTGTTCCACATCGCTTCTTTACGATTAGCGCCTTTTAAAATACCCTTTTCATCCATCTTACATAACACCTAAAAGTATGGTCTTCTATATTAAAATTACCTTAAAATTGGTAATTATTATATTTGTAATTAATTTAAAAATTTTAATTGATATTAGCTATAGTGATAATTATGAAAAAATTAGTTTTATTACGGCATGGAGAAAGCGAATGGAACAAGCAAAACAGGTTTACTGGTTGGACGGACGTAGATCTTTCAGTTAAAGGCGTAATCGAAGCTGAGGAAGCGGGTATTCTACTGAATGAAGAAAATTATTCGTTTGATATTGCGTATACTTCGCTTCTTAAAAGGGGGATTAGATCCTTATGGATCGTTTTAGATAAGATGGATTTAATGTGGATACCTGTATTTAAATCTTGGAGGTTAAACGAAAGACATTATGGTGCACTTCAAGGACGTTACAAATCTAAGTTAGCAGTCGAAGTAGGAGAAGAACAAGTGTTAATTTGGCGGAGAAGTTATGATACTCCTCCTCCAGCTCTTAAAACTTCTGATCCAAGATACCCCGGTAGTGATGAGAGATACAAGGATCTTGTATCCAAAGATATTCCATTAACAGAATGCTTGAAAGATACTGTTGAGCGTTTTCTACCATATTGGCACGATACAATTGCTCCAACCATCAG
Source organism: Promethearchaeota archaeon (assembly GCA_030615235.1). Classification (GTDB taxonomy): domain Archaea; phylum Asgardarchaeota; class Lokiarchaeia; order Sigyniarchaeales; family SOKP01; genus SOKP01. Next base: position 819 of record JAUWZR010000110.1, on the reverse strand, counting down.
GAGTGGAAAAAAAGTCTTAATTTCCGCTCACGGTAATAGTTTAAGAGCTCTAGTTAAGTATCTGGACAATATTTCTGAAGATGAAATAGTAAAGTTAAATATTCCAACAGGTATTCCATTAGTATATGAACTTGACGACGATCTAAAACCTATACAGCACTACTACTTAGGCGATCCAGAAGCTGTTAAAAAAGCAGCTGAAGCCGTCGCAAATCAGGGAAAGGCTTAATTGCATATTAAAATATTATAAAAAAAAACGATTTTTTACATTAATTTTTTGTCCCTTATCATAGAAACTTCATGTCCGATAATCCAAAACATTAAGAGAGCAATAAGAATCCACTCTGAAAAATGAGAAAGTTCCAATGCTAATCCGGGAATAAAATAATTTATTGTAGAAAAAAAGAGGAACACTACAAAAAATAAAGCTACTACGAATCCTGATAGAGCTTGAAGCTTAGAAATACTTTTTGCCTTCCACTCTGAAATTCCATAAAGTATACAATAAGCTAAACCTCCTAAAAAGAAAAGACTTGCAAAAAAGTTATGTAAATCTTGCGAACCATCACCAGGAAACAACCCTATCATAAAAATTCCTATAGATGATATAAAACCGGCAATAAATGATAAATTCACAAGAATTCTTGGTACTTCCTTTTTAATTAGAAAAACACTTAAGTTCAGAAAAAAAAACACCATAACGATGCCGGATACCATAATTCCCAAATTAAAAACAATATTAGATCCATTCGGTCCTATTCCTAAATGGCTCAAATAATGCGTAAAGAAACTAAATGACGAGTCACCTAAAATATATAA
>JAUWZR010000238.1 GCA_030615235.1 Promethearchaeota archaeon | reverse complement strand
TTTTACAACGCTTTGGAGAGGCATAGTCGTATACTCTACGGCTAAATCTATTGATCTATCAATTTCTTCTTTAGAAAAAGCCTTTAAAAGGTCAGGGTTGTTTTTCTGTAATCGGTATGCTGCCATGATTGCTTGGTTTCCTACGGGTTTGGTTAGTATTAATATATCCCCATCTTCTACATAATTCTTTTTAATTATTTTGTCTTTGTTAACAAATCCAGAAGCTTCTCCGCCAATAAGAGGTCATCCTGAGTAGATTGTATGGCCACCAAGTACTTTTGAGTCAATTTTATTTTCGATAAAGTTTCTGATTCCTACTAATATCCCTTCTGCGATGTATATAGGCGTATTTTTTTTGATCCCGAGAAATACAAGCATTCCTGATATTTCTGGAATATTTAACGCAAACACATCGTTGGTTACATTAGCTGCGGCTATTTCACCCATTATTTCTGGCTCGTCGATAATTGGGGTAAAGACATCAATATTTTTTACCATTACTAAGTCGGTGCTTGGAACGGGTATTATTGCTGAATCTTCTATATCTCCAACTAAACCAGCGTTATTTAGAAGTTCATTTAACTTTTTGGAGTCTAATTTACAGTTTCATCCGAATAATTTCGTTTGGAGCGTTAGTCGATAACTCTCTTCTTCTTGTAACATTCACCTCACGAATTTTATCTAAAACTTTCTACCTTATTTGATTGTAAATCTAAAGATTCAATGGTTATATTAATATTTTCGTTATAAATTATTTATTTTTTCGATAAATAAGGGGTTTTTTTTATCTGTCCAAACAAAAAGTCGAATAAAATATTAAGGTAAAAGGAGATTAATTTTTTTTGTAATTTTACGAGTGATGTCGAAGGGATCTTTATAATAAATATTAAGATTTACTTCGTCAACTGATGGATCTGCTAAATTTTTTTTGATATCATGCTTTAATTTTAAGACATAATTAAATTTAAAAACATTTCCAGGTTTCAATTCGTTAAGATAAAGATACTTAGGAAAGCTTTCGCTTCGAAGAAAAGTTAAATAGTCAGGGGTCTTAAGAGATATTTGCAAATCTGAAAAGAGTAAATTTGTAGGATTATTCAATTTAAAGTTAAAATAGAGCTTATTTCCAATTGTTTTTATGTTTTTAAAGAATAGTAGGTCTTTCGGTTCAACAATATCTTCAATTTTAGGAGAATAAAGATTTTCCTTTATGATCCTCGCGTTGAGTTTATTTTTGTTAACAAATTTTACGATCTTTTCCTTTAGCACATTAATGTCCAAATCGATATATGAAGCTAGGTTTTCCAACTTAATCGGGTTCATTACGTCAAGATAATATTTTATTTGACTCAGAGTAAGTTCGTCATTACTCTTCTGATTGAAATTTTTCAATTTGTTGATAAGAACTTCCTTAAACGAAACAAATTTAGTTACGGTTGGTCTTGCCCATAGGTTAAAAATATTATTTTCTTCAGTGAGTTTCCCTATTATATTGTCAATCTGATTCTCGTATTCCACAATAAAATTTTGAATTTGATTAGTGTTCATTTCAATAAGTTTTCTTACATCAGAAAACTCAGATTTTTTTAATAAAGTATCCAACTTAATTTTTAAGCCATCAAAATTGTTATTGAACTTCTTAAGTCCTTCAATACCTTGCGAAATTATTGATTGAATATGACCTTGAAACAACACAGAGGAAAGGAGATTTAATTTTTGTTCTTCAGGGTTTCCATTAGATTCCTGAATTTCTATTAAAATTCTATCTTTCAAGCTTTTAATTTTTCGATCTAAATCGCTTAAAAATTCTTGTAGTTCTATTTTCACTCCAACCCATTTGCTTAGCAAAGACTTAAAAATTTCGTTAAATTCAACATTATGTACTAAAATTTCTCGAATATCGTCATCCAATTTAAACATATAATTTCTAAGCTGAGTAATTTGAGTAAATTTCTCTTCAACATCCGAATTTCCAATATTTTCTAAGATTAATCTATCTAGTTTTTCTAGAAATTTAGAATCGCTTGCGTATTCATATTGGGCTTTTAATATATTGATACGATCTTCTAAAAGCTTAATCTTTGTTTTTAAATTTGATGTAAATTCTTCCTTTTTTTCTTCAAAGACCTCGGAGATGAATCCTTTAATAATGCTTAGTTCATCAATTATTGTTACTTTAGTTTCTTCCCAGTCTTCAATTAAGTTGAACGCTAGCCTTTTGTACTCGAATTTGTTTAATCTTTTATTAAACTTCTTAATTTTATTTAAAATTTTACGATAGATTTTATCTAATTCTATTTCGGTTTGTTGGAATTTGAATTCTTTTATATATGAATTCATCTTTTCACGGAATTGAGCGGGAATTTTCTGAAATTCCCCAATTTTTTTACGAAACACACCTAAATCTTCGTTAACTTCTTGAATTGTTTCGTTAATATCATGAAATTTCGTTTTAATGTTTTTTATTGTATAAAGAATTTCCTCAATTACATCTGGATCATTTTCAGTTTTTAAATTTTTCTCCAGTTCGATAAAAATCCAAACCGTTATTTTCTTACTTTCCAAAATAAGGCAGATATTTCGCAATAGGATTATTGTTTTTTTTCGCTCTCGCCAGTACTTTGATTCTAAAGTATAAAGTATCTTTGTTATTTCGTTTTCTATTTCCACTAAATATTCTTCATAAAGACGTTTAAAAACAAGCGAAACCCCACCCCGAACATTTTCTGATGGATTTTCAAATTCCTCAAAGATGTAATTAAATATTTCCATTATATTGTTTTGACATAAATGGTATAGAGCGTTTATTACTACATTTCTAAATTCAGAATCTCCGGTATAGAGAGCGGTTATTAAATTAGCCCAAATTTGATCAAAATTATTCTCCGCGATTGTTACTAACGAATCAATTACTCTTAATTGAATTCGGTAATTATTTTCTTTTAAAAGATTTATAAGCTTGGGGATAATTGGGATGATTTCCGATGATTTTTCTTTTCCTATTTCTCCGAAAAGCCATATAATTAACTCTTTTACTCGTGGTTTTTCATTATAAAGTAGGTTAAGTAGGATATAGGTGATTTTTTCTTTCGAGAGAAAATAAGTACCAAGTATTTTTAACAGTTCTGCCGCTGATCTGGCAACATCATCATCTTCATCTCTCAAATTTACTATAACAATCGATAGTAAAGGTTCGAATTCTCGAATCTTTGTATAATCCTGGTTCAGAATTTTTTTTAGCGTTTTAATGACCTGAAGTTTGACTTTCCAATCATTATCCATTAATTTTTCAGTAAATTCCTCAATAATATTTTGTAGTTGCTCCCTATCGATATGTAAAGAAAGAATTAAATTTCCCATAATTTTTACTGCTAAGCGCCTTATTGAGGATTCTTGGTCGAATAAACGTGATCGAATCTCATCGATAAGATCAATTAGTAGATTCGGTCGATACATAGTTATTTGGTATAGAATTTCTAAGGACACCAATCTAACCCAAGAATTAATATCATTTATGGTGTTGGTTAAACTTCTAACTGTTCTTAAGGAAATTGTTGGAGATTTATCACATATTTTATTTAATAGTGTTAAGCTGTCATAGATTAGTTCTTTGTCAGAAGTTGCTGATTTTTCAATTACTTCAAATAACTCATCAGCTGCTTTTTTATAGCTACCACTTAAAATTAGATCTTCAACCTTTTTTATATCTAAAGTCAGAATAGTCAAGAGCCTACAAGTTTATAATTCTATTATTAAACCAATTATTCTTTTGATGTTAATC